>NZ_RZOM01000052.1:0-12202 GCF_003999175.1 Mesorhizobium sp. M7A.F.Ca.ET.027.03.2.1
TCGCCGATGATGCCGGCGACCAGCGCGACCTTGGAGCCCTTCGGCACCAGCTTCAGCATCTCTTCGCCGGCCAGCGCGCCGGCGGCGACATTGTCGGTGCCGATATAGGTCGAGACGGCAAAGCCGGCGGCCTTGGCCTGTTCGGGGTCTATGGTCGAGTCGATGTTGACGATCGGCTTCTTCTTCTGGGCGACCGGCACCAGCGCCTGGACGAGATTGGAGACGCTGATCGGGTTGACCAGGTAGCAATCGAAATCCTGCATGGCCATGGCGGTCAGGCGGTCGGCCTGGCCGGTGGCGTCACCCATATTGGCGGCGGCCTGGACGCTGACATTCACGCCGTTTGCCTTGGCCTGTTCCTCGATGCCCTTCTGCATGGTCTGGAAGAACGGATTGTCGAGGCCTTTGACGATGGCCGCGACTTTCGCCGTATCCTCGGCATGGGCGGGCGCTGCGACGATGGCTGCAAGCATGCCTGCGCCAAGCAGGTTCGTGCCAAGCTTCAGGCAATTGAACATACGCATGGTTTTTCCTCCTCCTGATTGTTTTATGGGCTGCATCAATGTCGCTGTCCGGTGACTGCAATGTTAGACGGCGCGCAAGCGACCCCGGCGCCTGGCGCGATGGTCCCGCCAACAGATTGCTGCCCGCTTTGGAATGTGCGGACTGCAGCCGAGGTTTGGGCACTTTTCGATGTCAGGCATTGCTCCTCCCAGAGCGCCGGCCGATGCCAATCCGGCGTTTGCGCATGTTTTATAAAAAATTGACACGCGTCAAGATTTAAAAGTGGTGCGTACCGATTTTGACGATGCACCCTGGGGGCATGACTGTCCTACCGGCATGCGCTACAACCAAGGCGCGAAAAAATGTGCCGGCCTAGGGAACCACTTGGGGATAGCGGCGTTAGTCGCTACTTTTGCGCAAGAGGAGGTTTCGGGTGGGGCGTTTCGAGAACCTGGAAGAACCAACGGGTACATTTCCGATTTTCGACGCAATCACGGAATTGCCGGCAAGGGTCGAAGGGGGCGTATGCACCGGGCTTTATCGGCAGGAAGTGCCGCAGGAGCTGCTTGCAGCGGTTGAAACGGTCCAACCCGGCCATTTTTCGCTGCTGCCTTCATTGGCGGCTTTGAACGACTGCCAGGTCGATAAAGACGATCTGCTGGCGTGAGCAAAGCCGCCCGCGATCGCATCAAAAAACATACCGTATGGGAAAATCACGCACGTTGTCGAAAGCGGCGGTGAGGCATGGAAAGCAAGGAGAGGTTGCAGTGCGTCGGGAGGTGAAGCATGTCTGATCAGGACGAGCTGATCCGGGCTGCCATCGGACGGCTGCTCGCCGAGAAGACAGGCGCCGCCGTCATATCGATGAGAGAGAGCATTACCGAGCTTCTGGCGCTGACCGGTGCCGCGCTGGACGACAGACTGCAGGACCTGCTGCTGGAAATGGCCGAAGTCCGTGGCATGATGGTTGCTCTCGACTTCTGAGCAATATCGGCTGAGGTCGATGCGCATCAGTCCGCTACGCCCGCAACGCCTTCACCGGCAGTTCAACACCTACTGCGCCGGCTTCAATGCTGAACCAAGCACCCGGGGTTAAAGATCGAGCGAAACCGCGCCCTGAGGGTGGCTGCAGCATGCCAGGACATAGCCGGCCGACTTCTCTTCAGGGGCCAGCCCGCCGAGATCCTCCATGGCGACTTCGCCGGACAGCTTGGCGATGCGGCATGTGCCGCAAACTCCCTGCTGGCAGGCGGTTGGGACGTAGACGCCACATTGGCGCGCCGCCTCCAGCAGCGTCTCTCCGGGCAAGCAGTTATGCACGATCCCGGAGCGGACGAAACGGACCGAAGATGGTATTGTCGGGGCCGGTTCCAACTGGGGGCTGCTGCCGCCGCCGAAGCTCTCCTGGTGGTACCGTGACGGAGCCACGCCAATCGCATCCAGGCAGGCACGTGCGGCTTCCATGTACGCTTCAGGGCCACAGGCAAAGATAGTGCGGTTGTGGAGATCGGGAACGAGGGTCAGCAGCATCTGACTGTCTATTCTGCCAGTCGGCCCCCTCCAGGTGGGATCTTCCTGGCTACAAACGCACGTTACTTTTACGTTGGGAAAGCGAGAGGCAAGTGCGTCCAATTCCCGTCGAAAGACTATATCACCAGGCGTTCTGGCACTATGAACGAATGAGATATCCTGGTCGGCCGCGCGGTCGGTAAGCGCACGCAGCATGGACATCACCGGCGTTATCCCGCTGCCGCCCGAAAGGAAGAGCGGCTTTTCATAGGGTAGGTCATCGAGATTGAATGAGCCGAGCGGCCCTTCGATCTCGATCTCGTCGCCCGCCCCCAAATTGTCGTGGAGCCAATTCGAAACCAGGCCGCCCGGTGTTCGCTTCACCGTGATCTGCAGGTCGAGCGGTCGCGTCGGTGGTGACGAAACAGAGTAGGAGCGCGTCACCGCGGCACCCTCGATCTTGAGGTGCACGAGTACATACTGGCCCGCGCTGAAGCAGAACATCCGATCCGTCGGGGATGTGAAAACGAAAGTTTTCACGTCGGGCGTTTCCTCGATTACACGACGGCAGAGTACAAGCTGCGATGTGGTTTGTGCCCATTGCCGATGATGCCTCATCGGCAGGAGGTCGGGGGCCCCCAAGGAAACGTGTGCGTTCATCATTCATCTCGGTTCGAAGTCGAACCCAAGATGCCAGTTCCAGGCCCCCCGCAACAGAAGCATCCCTCCCGAGTTATGATCGATTATTTCGATTACATATCCAGTGACATCACGGCAACGTGAAGGGCGCGGATTCCCTTGCGGATGATCGGTTCGTGTTTGCGGCGCGCCAGGATGGCCGTATGGACCGGCTGATGCAGCGTCGGAGCGCCTTCGACGATGAACGATGGGCGTTCGAGGGCGAACCTGCGCGCATCGTCACTTCTCATATAGCAGGTGCCGCCCGTGCGCCGTAGCATCATCTCCGCCAAGGTTTCCGATCCCATGGAAAGGCGACAGATCGCCAACTCGCCGAGCAATTCGGCATGGGCCTTCTCCAGCAGGACCGTATAGCCCGGACGAATGTAGGTTTCGGGATCGACCTCGGAGAGGGTTCTGGCCACCGTGGAAACCATCACATATTCCTCAACCATCAAATGCTCATAGGAGATTTCGGGTAGGTATCGCGGGGCATAAAGCACTGCGATATCGAGATTTCCCATGCTCAGGTCGCTGACCATCTGGTTTGAATAATCCGACTCGACATGGATCGACGATTTGGGAAGAGCCTGACACAGCGTCTCCACCCAACCCGGCAAAACCGAGCGGGTCATCCCGACCTGCGCGGCGACGCGCAAGGTGCCTTCGAAACGATTGAACGCCCGGACATCGTGGCGAGCCTGCGACCATGTGGACAGCAAGGATCTTGCATAAGCTTCGAACCGGCGCCCTGCGGCGGTCGGCTCCGCCCCGGCGCGTCCGCGCTGAAACAGTTCGGACCCGATTGCGCTCTCGAGGTTCTTGATGCGGGTGCTGATCGTCGACTGGGTCAATCCTAGCCGATCCGCGGTGCGATTGAAGTTTCTCGATTCGATAATGTCGAGAAAGGTCTCGATGTGATCAAGTTGCATGAAATCTCCAATCGAAAAACTCGATCATATTCCACGTATCATAAGCTTGATCAAACAATACTCAAGGCGGAAGCTGCAGCAGATCAACGGCCGGCAGCGCCGCCGGGACGAGATACGGATACGGAGCGGAAGAAGTGTTCATAGTCGACTGCGACTGTCATAATTACTGGTCAAGCGCCACCGTGTTGGAGCCCTATCTCTCCGGCTTGTGGAAAGACATGTTCATCGAGGGCGAGAAAACAGGTCCCGTTGGCGCCTTTCCGCATGGCCATCGGCCCTGGTTCCACCCGCAGGACTTCTCCCGCAAGGACATCCGTCCGAAAACGGAAGCCGACAACTATCTCATCATGAAAGAGAAGCACCTCGACAAATACAAAGTCGACGTGGCGATCCTGACCGGCGATGAGCCTATCGAGGCGTCGACCCTGGCTAACCCTTACTATGCCAGCGCTCTGGTCAGCGCGTACAACGATTATCAGATCGATCAGTGGTTGCCGAAAGACGATCGTTTCATGGGCTCGATCATCATCGCGCCACAGGATCCGAAGCTCGCTGCCGCCGAGATACGCCGTCTTGGCAGTCATCCGCGCATGGTCCAGGTTCTCGCCTCCCAGGGGTCCGTCAAGCCGTATGGCGACCCGTTTTACCATCCGATCTACGAAGCCTGCGCGGAAGTGGGGTTGCCATTCGCCATTCATCTGGGCGGGCATGGCGGCGTGAATTCAACTGCCATTGCTCCTGCCCCGACGACATTCTTCTGGGAAACGCATGCCATCCTGCACATGTCGGCGATGTCGCACGTGGCAAGCATGATCGCCCATGGCGTCTTCGAGAAATGGCCGGACCTCTACTTCGTGATCATCGAGTGCGGCGTCGCCTGGGTTCCGTCGGTCCTTTGGCGCCTGGACGCCGACTACAAAGCGCTGCGCAAGGAGACGCCATGGCTGAAGATGCTGCCGTCTGAATATTGCCGGCGCAACATCCGCTTTTCCACGCAGCCGCTGGAGCAGCCTGCAAACATCCAACATCTCTGGTCCACGCTCGAAGCGATGGACGGAGAAAACACGCTGATGTTTGCATCGGACTATCCGCACTGGGATTACGACGATGCCAACACGCTGCAAATCCCTCCTGCCTGGAAGAGCAAGATCATGGGACTGAACGCGCTGGAAGTCTACAAACGCATTCCCCGCGCGCAAGCCGCGAATGCCGCCTGAGGAAGCATACGATGCCCGAGAAGACATATATCTGCCGCGTCGACGAGATCGAAACAGGGTCTCCGTTCATCGCCAAGATCCGCAGCCTTTCGGTCGGGATTTTCCGCATCGGAGATTCATTCCACGCGCTGCTGAATGTCTGTCCGCACCGCGGCGCTCCGCTTTGCGAGGGGCCGCAATGCGGCACAACCGCGCCCGTTGAACAGGCGCAATTCATCTATCATCGCGAAAACGAGATCGTTCGATGCGCCTGGCACGGTTGGGAGTTCGACATCAAGTCAGGCGCGGCCTTGGTCGATCCGTCCGTTCGCGCGCGCACATTTCCAGTCACCGTCGAAGCCGGTGGCATCTACGTGACGGCCTGATTGGCGCAAGCCGATTGGGATTGGAAAAATTCGAAGGAAAGGTGGCGGGAGCCGATAAGCAGATTTGTTCGCCGGTGCTTGACGAGAAATAACGCGGGGAATTCCGCAATGGGAGAGTCAAATGTCAGAATCTGAATACAAGCTTGGTATCGCGCAAAGCCTGATCGGAGGCGGCAAGGTTTCCCGCCGCGACTTCATTCATCTTGGGCTGGCCGCGGGCCTGACCGTTGCCGCCGCCGACCGGCTGTTCGTGAGCACGGCGCGGGCCGAACCAATGCAGGGCGGCTTCGCCAAGCTCGGCATGGCTCATGGCGCGACGACGGATTCGATCGATCCGGCCGGCTACCCCGACACGTTCACACAAACCGCATTTTCGGGCTCGCTGTCCAACAGCCTCACTGAGGTCGACGCCAAAGGCAATGTCCAACCGGACCTCGCCGAGAGCTTTGAAACTTCAGATGGAGCCAAAACCTGGGCCTTCAAGCTGCGCAAAGGCGCAACCTTTCACAACGGCAAGACCGTGACGGCGGATGACGTCGTGACCTCCTTGCAATATCACATGGGCAAGGACACCAAATCGGCGGCGAAATCGCTGTTGGACTCCGTCGCCGACATCAAGGCGGATGGCCCGGAAACGGTGGTTTTCACGCTCAAGAGCGGCAACGCCGATTTCCCTTACATTATGAGTGACTACCATCTGGTCATCATGCCGGCCAAGGATGGCAAGGCGGATTGGGCTTCAGGCGTTCGCACCGGTGCTTTCGTCGTCGAGAATTTCCAGCCCGGCGTTTCGGCCAAGCTCAAGCGCAATCCAAACTACTTCAAGAACGGCAAGCCCTATCTCGATGAGGTGGAGTTCATCGCCATCACGGATCTTGCCGCTCGCATGGCGGCGCTGTCCACGGGGGAGGTGGACTATATCGGCCGCGCCGACCTGAAGACCCTCGGCATGTTGAAACGCAATCCCAGGGTGGAGATCGTCGAAGTCACTGGTTATGGGCACTATACCTTGCCGATGAATGTCACGATGGCGCCATTTGATAATCCGGACGTGCGAATGGCATTGAAATGGGCGATCAATCGCCAAGAAATCGTCGACAAGATCTTTCTTGGCCACGCCACTGTGGCCAACGACAACCCGATCGCGCCGGCCATCAAATTCGCCAAGGATCCGCAACCGCAACACAGCTTCGATCCGGAAAAAGCCAAGCACTACCTGAAAAAGGCCGGAATGGAGAACCTGAAGGTGGACATCTCGGTCGCCGATGCCGCTTTTGCCGGCGCCGTGGACGCGGCTTCGCTCATTCGCGAAACGGCAGCCCAATGCGGCATCGACGTCAATGTCGTGCGTGAGGCCGAGGACGCTTATTGGGACAATGTCTGGCTGAAGAAACCTTGGTGCGCTTCCTATTGGAGCGGTCGGGCGACGGCCGACTGGATGTTCACGCAAGCCTTCGCCGCCGACTCCAGTTGGAATGAGTCCTTCTGGAAAAATCCCCATTTCAACGAACTACTTGTCCAGGCGCGCGCCGAGACGGACGAGGCCAAGCGAGCGGCGATGTATGCCGAGATGCAGCAGTTAACCCACGATGACGGCGGCAGCATCGTGCTGGTCTTCAACAATTTCGTCAGCGCCCAATCCAAAAAGCTCGCACACGGTGATGTGGCGCCCAACTGGGAGAACGATGGACTGAAAATGGCCGAACGCTGGTGGATCGCCACGGCATGAGATGGCGGGCCGGAGCCGCGATGGTTTTGAGGCTCCGGTCAGCTGGCTCCGAGTGCAGGGCTGCCGCCCAAAGGGAAACGCCACGCACATGAACCCCGTCGCAAGAACGGTCCTGCAGCGCCTTGGCCTCGGCCTGGTCACTTTGTTCATCGTGTCCATCATTATCTTCTCTGCGATCGCAATGCTTCCAGGCGACTTCGCCAAGGCCACGCTCGGGCAATCGGCGACGCCCGAAACGGTCGCCGCGTTCCAGCGGGAAATCGGCATCGATCGCCCGCCTGTCGAGCGCTACTTCGTTTGGGTCGCCCAGATGCTCCATGGCGATTTCGGCTCTTCGTTTGCGAGCCGCACCGGATATCGGCGTACCGTGGCCGAGATCATCGCACCACGCCTCTACAACACGATGTTCCTTGCAGCGGTGACTGCGCTGATAGCTGTTCCTCTGGCCTTGGGGCTTGGCATTCTGGCTGCGCTGTACCGCAACGGCTGGTTCGACCGGCTGGTGAATGTCGCGACACTGACAACCATTTCATTCCCGGAATTTTTCGTCGCCTATATGCTCGCCTACCTGGTGATCTCGCGCGACACGTTCATCGGATCCGATTTCGCTCAAACGCTGCCTCATTGGCTCACTGTCTTGCTGAACTGGATGCTCAATGCGGTTCCCAAATTTCCGACATTGTCGAATGTGAACGATCAGACGCCATTTTGGGAGCATCTCTGGAAAGTCGCCCTGCCGGCAATCACGCTTACGCTCGTAATCGTGGCCCACATGATGCGCATGACCCGAGCGGCCATCATCAACATGCTGGCAAGCCCCTACATCGATATGGCGCGCCTCAAGGGAATGTCCCCGATGGTGATCGTGCTGAGGCATGCCCTGCCCAATGCCTGGGCTCCGATCGTCACTGTGGTGGCGTTCAACCTGGCGTATCTCATCGTCGGAGTGGTCGTGGTCGAGGTCGTTTTCGTCTACCCCGGCATCGGCCAGCTGATGGTTGACGCGGTGAAATCCAGGGATGTTCCGGTTGTCCAGGCCTGCGCCCTGATTTTCGCCGCGACTTACATCCTTCTCAACCTGCTAGCCGACATTATTTCCATCGCCACCAATCCCAGGCTCTTGCACCCACGATGACCAGATCCGAATCTGTCGCGGCGGTTCAAAGGCTGAGACGCTCGCGTGCCACCCGGGCGAAAACTGCGCTGAAGAAGGCACCGTTCAGCGCATGGTTCGGCATCGTCGTGATCCTCGGCTACGTCTTTGTTGCGGTCTTCGCGCACTGGATAGCCCCATATGGCGAGACGCAGGTTTTCAGCGAAGCCTTCGCGCCGTGGAGCCAGGAGTTCAAATTGGGAACCGATCAGCTCGGCCGCGACATGCTCACCCGCTTGATCTACGGTGCGCGCAACACCATCGCTATCGCGGTCGCGACCACGTTGCTGTCCTTCGCGGTCGGCGTCTCGCTCGGCCTTCTTGCCGCATTGTACAGGGGGTGGCTCGACCAGATCTTGTCGCGTGCAGTGGACGTGCTGATGTCAATCCCGAGTCTGATCTTCGCGCTGGTGCTGCTGACGATCTTCGGCTCGTCGATCACGAGCCTGATTGTCATCATTGCGCTTCTGGATTCCACCCGGGTCTTTCGGCTTTCTCGCGCCGTCGGGCTTAACGTGGCGGTGATGGAATATGTCGAGGTGGCACGATTGCGCGGCGAGGGACCGAAATGGATCATCGCCAAGGAAATCCTTCCCAATGTCATGCCGCCACTGGTCGCCGAGTTCGGCTTGCGATTCTGCTTCGTGTTCCTGACAGTCGCGGCGCTGTCGTTTCTCGGCGTCGGTATTCAGCCGCCGACGGCCGATTGGGGATCAATGGTGCGCGAGAACGCGACCCTGATCACCTATGGCGATGTCACCCCGCTACTTCCGGCCGGCGCGATTGCTCTCCTTACCGTGTCCGTGAATTTCGTGGTGGACTGGTTCCTGCAAGCAACAAGCGGGTTGCGGGATGAAAAGTAGCGGCCCAGGCCCACGCGAAAAAGGAAAGGATCTGCTTCAAATCCGCAATCTGCATGTGGAGGGGTTCTCGGATGAGCGGTGGCATCCCATTGTCCACGGGGTCGATCTGACGCTGAAGCGGGGCCAGGTTCTTGGGCTGATCGGAGAGTCAGGCGCCGGCAAGTCCACCATTGGCCTTGCCGCAATGGGTTATGCCAAGCCGGGCTGCCGGATCACGCAAGGCTCGGTCCTGTTCGACGGGATTGATCTTCTGGCAGTCAATGAAAAAGGGCGCCGTCGCCTCAGGGGCTCCCGCATTGCCTATGTCGCGCAAAGCGCGGCTGCCTCTTTCAATCCGGCACATCGGCTCTTGGAACAAACCGTCGAAACCGCGGTGGCGCATGGAATTGCCGGCCGGGAAGAGGCGAACCGGAGCGCCGTCGATCTTTATCGACGCCTTCAACTCCCAGAACCGGAGACCATAGGCTTTCGTTATCCTCATCAGGTCTCCGGCGGGCAGTTGCAACGGGCAATGACAGCGATGGCAATGGCCTGTCGTCCGGACCTCATAATATTCGACGAGCCAACAACGGCGCTCGACGTGACCACGCAGGTTGAAGTTCTAGCTTCCATTCGCAACATCGTGGAGGAATTCAGCACCGCTGCAATCTATGTGACGCATGACCTGGCGGTGGTGGCGCAAATGGCGGATCGTATCATGGTTCTGCGCCACGGACGTACCGTGGAGGAGGCAGACACACGCCAGATGCTGGCCTCGCCCAGCCAGGAATATACAAAAACGCTCTGGGCCGTACGCAAGCTCGCCAAGCCCGAAGTTCCAGCCGATGACTATCTGCTGACGATAGACAACGTTACCGCGGCCTATGCAGGAAAGGTCAAGGTGCTCCAGGATGTCTCCATCAAGGTTCCGCGCGGAAGAACCGTGGCTGTGGTCGGCGAATCCGGTTCGGGGAAATCGACGCTCGCTCGAGTCGTCACCGGCCTTTTGCCGCCAATTTCAGGTTCGATTTCTTTTGCCGGCCAGCTTCTTTCCACGAGCCTGAAGACGCGGCCGAAAGAGGTCCTGCGCCGCATACAGATGATCTATCAGATGCCCGACAACGCCCTTAATCCGCGCCAAACGGTCGAAGAAGTCATCGCTCGGCCGCTCGAATTCTACCTCGGCCTTAAGGGCGCGCGGAGGGATCGCCGGATCGGCGAACTTATGCACATGGTCGAGATGAGCGAGGATTTTCTGGAACGCCTGCCTGGCGAGCTGTCGGGTGGCCAAAAACAGCGCGTCTGCATTGCCCGGGCGTTGGCTGCCGATCCGGAGCTTATCATCTGCGACGAGATCACGTCCGCGCTCGACCAGATCGTCCAAGAGGAAATTCTCAAGCTTCTCATACGTCTCCAACGTGAACTCGGAATGAGCTACATCTTCATTACCCATGACATTGCTACCGTGCGCGCGATAGCCGACGAAATCGTCGTGATGCACCGCGGCAAAGTCGTCGAGCAGGGATTGAAGAGCGAAGTTCTCACGCCACCGCACGCGGCCTATACCGAACGGCTTTTGTCCTCTGTTCCGGAAATGAATCCGGACTGGCTGACAAGGCTGCTGGCCAGCCGGAAGATCTGACGGATCGGCTATCCGCGCCCGGCATGTTCCTCACTGTCAGCTTCCTGGAGCGCTAACGCTGCTCGATCAGCGTCTTCGCCGCATCTTTCCCCACCGAGAGGATGCGATCGGACAATTCCGTTCCGCCCACGGCGCGGGCCATTTGCAGCGTGCCGAGGAGCGTTGCGAAGACAGCCAGCGCCACGCCCTCCGGATCCTTGGCCTGCGGTAGCGCTTGCGCCAACTGGCGCACCAAAGCCAGCAGGTGGTCTGTATAGGCTTCACGCGTCTCAGGCGGCTGACGGGCGAGCTCCGGCAGCAGCGCGGCTGACGCGCAGCCCTTTCCGGGATTGTCCCGGTGCTCGGCCGACAGATACGTGCCGATGGCCATCTCCACGCCCGAAGCCAATGCTTCTGCCAGTTGCTGCGCCTGAAGCTCCATCGCCGCCGCCACGCTTTCGCGGACAAGCTGCGCCTTGGATTGAAAGTGCGGATAGAAGGCGCCGTTCGTCAGCCCGGCGTCGCTCATGATGGTCGCCAGTCCGGACGCGGCGATGCCGTCGCCGCGAAAGCGTTCTGCCGCGACCTCCAGGATCCGTCCGCGCGAGGCGTCCTTCCGGCCCTTTTCGTAGCGCATGGCTGCTATTCCTTTCTGCTATTGCATTATGAGTGTAATCTGATATTACGACTGTAATTCAACGGGCGCAAAAAGCTAGCCCTCATGATTTTGGAGCACGAAATGAATGCGAATTCCGAAAAAACCGCTGTTGTGACGGGAGCCTCTTCGGGCATTGGCCGCGCCAGTGCCGAGGCTCTGGCAAAGGCGGGGTTCACAGTCTTCGGAACCAGCCGGCGCAAGGCCGACAACGGCCCGGACGGGGTGACCATGCTGGTTTGCGACGTGACCGACGGTGAGGCCGTTGCCGCACTCGTTTCGACGGTGCTGTCGCAGACCGGCCGGATCGACCTCTTGGTCAACAATGCCGGCGTCGGCCAGCTTGGAGGCGCCGAGGAATTCTCGATTGCACAGGTGCAGGCCTTGTTCGACGTCAATCTGTTCGGCGTCATCCGCATGACCAATGCGGTGCTGCCGTCGATGCGGAGGCGTGGCGAGGGGCGCATCGTCAATATCGGCTCTGTGCTGGGACTGGTGCCGGCGCCGTATTCAGCGCATTATTCGGCGGTCAAGCACGCGCTCGAGGGCTATTCGGAATCGCTCGACCACGAGGTTCGTGCCTTCAATATCCGCGTCTCGGTCATCGAGCCGGCATTCGTTCGCACTGTCTTCGACCAGAACGGGATCCAACCGGATTCGCCGTTGCAGGAATACGATCAGGCTCGGGCTACGCTGGAAGCGCTGCTTCGCGATGTGATGCCCGTAGCCGATCGGCCCGAAGTGGTGGCGCAGGTGGTCGTCAAAGCAGCGACCGATGCCCGTCCGCAACGGCGCTACACCGCCGGCAGGGCAGCGCGCCAGGTCAGCCTGCTGCGCCGCTTTGCTCCCGCGGGGATATTCGACAAGAGCCTGCGCAAACAGTTCCGCCTGCCGGTTTGACCAAAAGCGAGCAGAGGATTTTACGCACATGCGACTGGCAACGACAACACGATTGGCCAGCCCCCGCAAGGCGGAGGTGCCAAGCATGACACATGGG
>NZ_RZOM01000530.1:0-4129 GCF_003999175.1 Mesorhizobium sp. M7A.F.Ca.ET.027.03.2.1
GTCCTGGAACGCGTTGCACGCGCTGACCTCGCGGCTGCAGCAGCTTTTCCTGTCGCTCAAGGTGAAGAAGGGCGACCGCATCGCCGCCATGATGCCCAACATGCCGGAGACCGTCGCCGCCATGCTGGCCGCCGCCTCGATCGGCGCGGTTTGGTCGTCCTGCTCTCCCGATTTCGGCGAGCAGGGCGTGCTCGACAGGTTCGGCCAGATCGAGCCCGTCGTCTTCATCGCGCCGGATGGCTATTGGTACAATGGCAAGGCGATCGAAGTCGCCGACAAGATCGCCGCGGTCGCGGCCAAGCTCGGCACTGTCCGCAAGATTCTGGTCGTCGATTATCTCGGCACATCGAGCGATGTCGCCGGGGCCATCGACAAGGCGGTAGCGCTGGAAGAGGCGCTGTCGCCCTTCGTCGGCAAGCCCGTTGCCTTCGAGCCGCTGCCGTTTTCGCATCCGCTCTACATCCTGTTTTCGTCGGGAACGACCGGCATTCCCAAATGCATCGTCCATTCGGCCGGCGGCACGCTGATCCAGCATGTCAAGGAACACCGGCTGCATGCCGGTCTCACCGATGGCGACCGCTTCTTCTACTTCACCACCTGCGGCTGGATGATGTGGAACTGGCTGGTGTCGGGGCTCGCTTCGGGGGCCACGTTGCTGCTCTATGACGGTTCGCCCTTCTACCCCGACGGCAATGTGCTGTTCGATTTCGCCGATGCCGAGAAGATGACGTTCCTCGGCACCTCGGCCAAGTTCATCGATTCCGTGCGCAAGGCCGGCCTCAAGCCGATCCGCACGCATGATCTGGCCACGGTGCGGGCAATCTCCTCCACCGGCTCGCCGCTGTCGCCGGAAGATTTCCGCTTCGTTTATGACGGCATCAAGAAGGACGTGCATCTGGCCTCGGTCTCCGGCGGCACCGACATCGTCTCCTGCTTCGTGCTCGGCGTGCCGACGCAGCCTGTCTGGACCGGCGAGATCCAGGGACCCGGCCTTGGCCTTGCGGTCGATGTCTGGGACGATGACGGCAGGCCGGTCCGGCAGGAGAAGGGCGAGTTGGTCTGCACCAAGGCTTTTCCGGCGATGCCGATCGGCTTCTGGAACGACCCCGAGGGCAAGAAGTACCGGGCGGCCTATTTCGAGCGCTTCGACAATGTCTGGTGTCACGGCGATTTCGCCGAATGGACCGCGCATGGCGGCCTGATCATCCATGGCCGCTCCGACGCCACGCTCAACCCGGGCGGCGTGCGCATCGGCACGGCGGAGATCTACAACCAGGTCGAACAGATGCCGGAGATTCTGGAAGCACTGTGCATCGGCCAAGACTTCGACAACGACGTGCGCGTCGTCCTGTTCGTGCGCCTGGCCGCCGGCGCGCAGCTCGACGAAAATCTGGAAAAACGCATCCGCGCCAAGATCCGCAGTGGCGCCAGTCCCCGCCATGTCCCGGCCAGAATCGTTGCCGTGTCGGATATTCCCCGCACCAAGTCGGGTAAGATCACCGAACTCGCGGTGCGCGACGTGGTGCACGGCCGCGCCATCAAGAACAAGGAAGCGCTCGCCAACCCGGAAGCGCTCGACCTGTTCAAGAACCTGCCGCAGCTGGCCGAGTAGCTGCTACTGCATGTCGCTCAAAAGTGGTCCGGTTTTGAGACAACGACATGCATGAAAAAGGCCTTTCCGGCATGGTTAACGAAATATCTCGCTAGAATTTACCTAGATTTCATGAGTGGTACACATTCGTAAATTTTCCGGCACTCCGGTAAGGAGTTGTTAAGGTCCGGCGTCGATAGTCGCAGGTAACTTGAGGGAGAAATCCCGTTCCTCAGCCCCGAGGATCCGAATTCGCTCAAGCCCCCGTTGTGACAGCAATCCCATCTCTTAAGGCGCCCTTTGGGCGCCTTTTCTTTTTATCGGGACCGAACCGCGGAGAGGGCTGATCTATTCCGCGAGCACACGGGTCGACGGAAAAGCGACCTCGACCAGAGTGCCTTCGCCCGGTGTCGAATTGATGGTGAACCGGGCACGGTTGGCTTCCACCATCGCTTTGGTCAACGGCAGTCCAAGCCCGGTACCGTCACCGCGTCCGCGCTTCAGCGCGTTGATCTGCTTGAACGGCTTTAGCGCCTGCTCGATCTCGGCATGGCTCATGCCGATGCCGGTGTCGCGCACCCGCATGACGACGTCGCCCGACGTCTCATAGGCGGTCGAGACGATCACCTGGCCGCCGGCCTGGGTGTAACGGATGGCATTCGACAGGATGTTGAGCGCGATCTGGCGCACGCTGCGCAGGTCCGCCACCACTTCCGGCAGCCGCGAAGCGAAGCTGGAGCGGATGATGACCCGTTCGCGGTTGGCCTGCGGCTGCATCATCGCCACCGTCTCGGCCAGCGTGTCGTTGAGCGACACCGCTTCATAGGCCATCTCCTGCTGGCCGGCCTCGATCTTGGAGATGTCGAGCAGGTCGTTGACCAGATCGAGCACATGATTGCCCGAGCGGTTGATATCGCGCAGATAGTCGCGGTAGCGATCGTTGGCGACAGGTCCGAACTTCTCGTCGACCATCAATTCCGAAAAACCGATGATGGCATTGAGCGGGGTGCGGATCTCGTGGCTGATGCGGGCCAGGAAATCGGTCTTCTGCGAGGACGCGCGCTCGGCCACCGCACGTGCCTGCGTCAAGTCCTCTTCGGCCCGCTTCCACTGCGTGATGTCGCGAACGACGGCGCAGAAGCCGCTGTCGTTGGGCAGCCGACCGATGGTCATGAACAGCGGAATGAAGCGGCCTTGCGACTCGCGCCCGATCACCTCGCGGCCGTCGTTCATGACACTCGCCACGCCGGGCTCGGACAGTCCGTTGAGATAGTCGCGCGCCGCGCGCTGGCTTTCGATCGCAAACAGCGAGGCGAACGGCTTGCCGGTCACATCGTCGCTGTCGAAGCCGAACAGCGCTTCCGCAGGCCGGCTGATCGATCGGATGGTGCCGTCACGGCCGATCAACACGACGCCGTCGGTGGCGGTGTCGATAATGGTGCGCATCTCGGCGATGCGCGCCTTGAGTTCGGAAATATCCGGCTGCGTCTGCTCGTCGCCAACCACATGCAGGCTCGCCGGCGCATCATCCTCGCCGGAGCGTCGCACGACCAGCATCAGCGCCTTGCCGTCGCGCCAGGGGACCGAGCGCAAAATGGCCTCGATCGGGAATTCCTGTCCGTCACGCGTTTTCAGCCGCAGCGCGCGATCGGTGCCGTCGGAAACGCCGTCGTCGGCATAGGGGTCGGCAAACAACGCGCCGAGGCCGCCGGCATCCGCCAGATCGTCAAGCGCCTCGTAACCCGTCAGGCTGAGGAATTCCTCATTCGCATAGTGCAACCGGTCCCCGGAATGGATGAGCAGCGGCACGGGCAGCTTGCCGAGCAGCGACGTGTCCGGAGCCTTGTGTTCATCTCCGGCGGAAAACGCCGACGGCACGAACCCTTCGGCCTTGAGCGGCGGAACCTGCAGGCGAGGGCGCTCGAGGGGTATTTCCGCAGAGTCGCCTGCGGTTTCCTCGCCAACCGTCTGCTCGTCGGGCGACGCGGCTTCCTCGTCGGGCTGCGCCCAATCCTCATTGTCTTCGGCATCGCGAAAATCCGCCGACGTCATGCTGTCGTCATCGAGGCTATCATGTGTCGCGTCAGTGGCTTCAGGCTCTTCGCCGGGCGAAACGGCAGCTGTGTTCTCTGGTTCCGCCGCCACGGGGCCACGTTCGTCATCTTGGCCGGCATAGTCGAGCAACGAGCCCGTCACATTCACCCCCGAGCGGGCGTCACGAGGGGCTTCGTCCGCGTGACCGTCAAGCCGTGCCAGATCCCGCTCGTCTTCGGCATCGACATCGGATGCCTCGACCGGTTCGTTCTCTGGCCCTGACGCAGGGATGCCGTCGGTGCGCATCGGGTCGTCGGACGCATTGACCGGAGCCTCGGTCTCCGCTGCCGATGCCTCCACAGTCTCGGTCTCTGGCGGCCCGACCGGAGCGCTATCCTTCTTCAGCCGCTCGCCGATTTCGCGGAACGCGCTGCGTTCCAGGGTCGACAGGCCCTTGTCGTTGGCAGGCTGGCGATGTTCGGCGAGCCGGATCACCTTATCGGC
>NZ_RZOM01000531.1:0-4111 GCF_003999175.1 Mesorhizobium sp. M7A.F.Ca.ET.027.03.2.1
GGATGGCGACAACACATCGGCGCCGGCGGAACTGGCGTCGCTGCCCGTTCCGGAAAGCAACCAACTTGCCGCCGCGGTGCCCTTTTCGGCCCTTCAGGGACAGATCGCGCTGCCGGTGACCGGCCGTATCAAGCGGCGATTCGGCGCCGATGACGGTAACGGCGCGGTGATGCTTGGCGACATGGTTGCGACACAATCGGGAGCCATCGTTACCGCGCCGGCGGATGGAAATGTGCTTTATGCGGGGCCGTTTCGCTCTTATGGTCAACTCTTGATCCTGAACGCAGGCGACGGCTATCATGTCGTTTTGGCGGGGATGAGCAGAATCAGCGTCGCGACCGGTCAATCAGTGCTTGCAGGAGAGCCGATCGGTGCGATGGGAGAGGCCCGGGTGGCGAGCACCTCGGTTTCGAAGAATGGAAATGCCACGCCGGAACTCTATGTCGAGTTCCGCAAGGATGGAAAACCCGTCGATCCGGCCCCATGGTGGGCGGACCGTTTTTCTGGAAGGACGTGAATAATGCGGAAACTGTCGCTTCTGTTTGCCGGTGCGCTGATGGGCGCGTCCGCCATGAGCCTGGTCTATGGCGCGCCCGGCTCGGCGGCGAACGCTGCAGGGTCGGAGACCTACAAGCAACTGGCGATCTTCGGCGATATCTTCGAGCGGGTGCGGGCACAGTATGTGACACCGCCCGACGACAAGTCGCTGGTCGAGAATGCCATCAACGGCATGCTGGCCTCGCTTGACCCGCACTCCTCCTACATGAATGCCGAGCAGGCGCAGGATATGCGCGTCCAGACCAAGGGCGAGTTCGGCGGCCTCGGCATCGAGGTCACCATGGAGAACGATCTGGTCAAGGTGATCACGCCGATCGACGACACGCCGGCCGCCAAGGCAGGCGTGCTGGCCGGCGACTACATCGCCAAGATCGACGGCGAAGAGGTTCGCGGCCTGACCCTCAACGATGCGGTCGACAAGATGCGCGGCCTGGTCAACACGCCGATCAAGCTGACCATCCTGCGCCAGGGCGCCGACAAGCCGATCGAACTGACGGTCGTGCGCGACATCATCAAGGTCAAGGCGGTCAAGTTCCGGGTGGAGAACGACATCGGCTACATGAAGATCACCTCCTTCACCGAAAAGACCTATGACGACCTCGAGAACGCCATCGACACCATCAAGAAGCAGATTCCCGACGACAAGCTGAAGGGCTACGTTCTGGATCTCCGCCTCAATCCAGGTGGCCTGCTCGACCAGGCGGTGAGCGTGTCCGATGCCTTCCTCAACCGCGGCGAGATCGTCTCGACGCGCGGCCGCGACCCCAAGGACGTCACCCGCTTCGACGCCAAGCCCAAGCAGGTCGACGACATCAACGGCAAGCCGATGATCGTCCTGGTCAATGGCGGTTCGGCCAGTGCGTCGGAAATCGTCGCCGGCGCGCTGCAGGACCTGCGCCGTGTCACGGTGGTCGGCACGCAGTCCTTCGGCAAGGGTTCGGTGCAGACCATCATTCCGCTCGGCGAGAATGGTGCGCTGCGGCTGACGACGGCGCTCTATTACACGCCGTCCGGCAAGTCGATCCAGGGCAAGGGCATCACGCCGGACATCAAGGTCGAACAGCCACTGCCGCCGGAACTGCAGGGCAGGGATCTGACACGTGGCGAATCCGATCTCAAGGGCCATATCAAGGGCGCCGACGAGAGCACGACGGGTTCGGGCTCGGCGGCCTATGTGCCGCCGGATCCGAAAGACGATCTGCAGCTCATCTATGCCGAGCAGCTGCTGCGTGGCCAGAAGACCGATCCGTCCTTCCCGCCCAATCCGCAAAAGGCGGTTCTCAACCAGTAAGGATCTGGAGCGGCGCACGCGCCGCCCCATCTTTCTGTTTGAGCCAGATGGAAGCAATGCGATGCTGCCGGGACCGAGAGGTTCCGGCAGTTTGATTCGGGGGGCGAGGCAAAGCTCCCGAGACATGGCGCGGGGTGCGCCGGGATTGATGAATTCGCGCATGTCTTTTCGAAGCGGCTTCGTCTTCGGAGCCATGTGCCCGGGGATTAGGCTTGGCTGATATCGGCAAGGACATCGAACGCCCGCTCGGACAGGCAGTCCGGTCGCCGCGCGCCGCCGGCAAGATCAGCGGCAGTGCGATCATGGCGACAGTGGCCGTGCTGGCGGTGGCCGGCGTCTCCGGCGCGATCGCGCTCAGGGAAAAGCCGTTTAGAAAGCCGCAAGAGGTTGCCGTTTCAACGCCGAAAGTGACCGCGGCGGCCGAGCCTGCCCCTGCGCCGCCCGCATCGACCCCGAAGCCGGAGGCGCCGGTCAAATCAGGCGGGCCGCAGATCATCCATGTGCAGACGGAGGAGGGCGATGGGCCGCCCAAGGCAGCGATCGTCATTCGCGATCCGTCGACTATCGGCCAGAACCTGAAGATCGCGCATATTCCAGACAAGGCGCTGATCGAGACCAGCGAGACCGGGCCGTTGCCGGTGCGCGCCACGGATGGCAGGCGGCCGTTCGACGTCTATGCGCGGCCCTGGTCGGGCGGGCGCGGCGCACGGGTGGCGATCGTCATCGGCGGGCTTTCGGTTTCGCAGACCGGCACCCAGGCGGCCATCGCCAAGCTGCCGGCGGAGGTGACGCTGGCTTTCGCGCCGCAAGGCAACAGCATCGGCCGGTGGATGCAGGCAGCCAGGCAGAGCGGCCACGAGATCGTCATGCAGGTGCCGCTCGAACCGTTCGACTTTCCCAAGGTAAATCCGGGACGCAACACGCTGACGGTGGCGGCGAGCGCGGATGAGAACCTGAAAAGCCTGCACTGGGCGCTGTCGCGGACGACCAACTATACCGGCGTCATGAACTATATGGGCGCCCGCTTTTCCGCCGACGCGGCGGCGATGGAGCCGTTCATGGCCGAACTCGGCAAACGCGGCCTTGCCTATATCGATGACGGCTCGTCGGCTCGCAGCCTGGCGCCGGACCTGGCGCTGAAGGACGGCGTGCCCTTCGTCGCCGGCGACATGGCGATCGATGCCGTGCAGGATCGCGGCGAAATCCTGAAGAAGCTCGACAGCCTGGAGGCGACCGCGCGGGCCAAAGGCACTGCCGTCGGCATCGGTTCGGCCTTCGACTTGACGGTCGATACCGTGTCGTCCTGGGTGGTCGAGGCCAAGAAGCGCGGCATAGAGATCGTGCCGATTTCAGCGGTGGCTATAGATCCGCAAAAAGGCTAGCCATCGTAAGACGGCTGGAAAGACTGACTGATGCAAAAGACAAAAAAAATCGACCGCGAAAAATTGCCTTATCGTCCCTGCGTCGGGCTGATGATCCTCAACGCCGATGGGCTGGTCTGGGTCGGGCATCGCATCGCCGAACCGGACAGCGAATTCGCCGGCACGACACAGCTCTGGCAGATGCCGCAGGGCGGCATCGACGACGGCGAGGAGCCGTTGCAAGCGGCCGAGCGTGAACTCTATGAGGAGACCGGCATGCGGGGCGTCTCGCTGCTGGCCGAGGCGCCGGACTGGATCAACTATGATTTGCCGGACCATCTCGTCGGCATCGCCTTCAAGGGCCGGTATCGCGGCCAGACGCAGAAATGGTTCGCCTTTCGCTTCCACGGCGATGTCAGCGAGATCCAGATCAACCCGCCGCCGGGTGGCCACACCGCAGAGTTCGACAAATGGGCATGGCGGCCTATGCAGGACCTTCCCGACCTGATCGTGCCGTTCAAGCGCCATGTCTATGAGGATGTGGTGACGGCATTCCGGCATCTGGTGCAATAGCCGCTATACAACAACCGCGGTTGCCGCGCCGGCCCGGCGGTCCTATTGATGTATCACTAGCACGCGAAGGGTCGCCATGAACGACGCCCCCCAAAAGTCGCCGCCAGAAGAGGTCACCGCCACAAGCGAAGTGGCGGCTGGGGCCATCCTCACCATCGATCTCGGTGCAATCCGTGAAAACTACCGGCGGCTGAAGGCGCGGTTGGGCGATGTTGCCTGCGCAGGTGTGCTCAAGGCGGACGGCTACGGCGTTGGCGCCGGCCAGGTCGGGGCGGCGCTGCTGCGCGAAGGCTGCGATGTCTTCTTCGTTGCGCTTCTGGGCGAAGGC
>NZ_RZOM01000532.1:0-4109 GCF_003999175.1 Mesorhizobium sp. M7A.F.Ca.ET.027.03.2.1
GCGAAAGTCGAAGGTCCTGAAGGGCCGCAGCGAGCCCGGTGGCTTTGTTGATGCCGCTCGGCAGGATCATCACCGCGCCCTTGTTGAAGATGATTTCCAGTTCGAGACCCATCTTCTTGATGATATCGAGCACGGTCGCCTGATGGGGTTCCCAAGTCGCGACGATCGATCGCCCGACCGAAAGCGGCTTGATGCCCTGCCGCTTCAATCTGGCGACGAATTTGGGCTCGGGCGATGGGGCGATCACCCGTTCTTCCTCGCTGGCCGGCGTGTAGATCATCGCGCCATTCTCAGCGACGACCTTGTCGAAGAGGCTAAGCTCGGGAAAGACGCGCTTGAGATCGGGCAGTTCACGCCCGGTGACGAGAACCAGCTTGCGGCCGCTTTTCTTGAATCGCTCAAGCGCGGCGAGCGTCTTCTTGGCGACGATCCCATCATGAGCCAGCGTGCCGTCATAGTCTGCCGCCAATGCAATGAAATACATTCCGCCGACCCTTCTCGTTCCGGTTACCCGGCTAGAACGTGCGATCGAGACAAAGGCTCCCCACCGACCGGATCGCAGGTCTGGAGAAGGGCGGTTCGCCCTCGGAAATCAGGAACTCCTTCGGTGCCGGTACGTTGACCAGACAAGCCGGGAACCGTCCCGGTCTTTGCTGGCGGCGTGCAGACCCCGTCGCCGAAATCCACACCAAGCGCAATGAAAGGTAAGGCCATGGGCTTCTTTTCGAAGGACATCAAGACACTCGACGATCTCTTCGTGCACACGCTGCGCGACATCTATTACGCCGAAAAGCAGATCGAGAAGGCGCTGCCGAAGATGATTGACAAGGCAACCGACCCGCAATTGAAAGCCGGATTTGAAAAACACCTCGACCAGACGAGAGGCCATATCGAGCGCGTCGAAGAGGTGTTTGAGTTGCATGGCGTCAAGGCCAAGGAGGTCAACTGTCCGGCAATCGACGGCATTCTCGAGGAGGCCGACGATGTGAGCGGTGACGTCGATGACAAGGAGGTTCTCGATGCGGCGCTGATTGCTTCGGCGCAGGCCGTCGAACACTATGAGATGACACGCTACGGCACGCTCATCGCCTGGGCCAAGCAACTCGGCCGCACGGACTGCGCCAATGTGCTGACCAAGAACCTCAGGGAAGAACAGGCGACCGATCGCAAGCTCACCGAAATGGCGGAAAGCAAGATCAACCTGCAGGCAGCCGAATAAGGCTGCAATCCGGCCGGCTGATAACTCGGCCGGCCGGATTGCCGGCAGGTTTCCACTCCGTCAGCGAGACGGGTCGACGCCCAGGGCCGCTGATTGCTTGCGCAGCGCCTCATCGTCATCCTGCGGCACATGCCGAGCAGATCCTGCTGTTTCCGTGTAGATGCGGTACGCTACGCAAGCGAGCGCCACCATGAAAAGCAGACGGCCCATCCATCCTACTCCTTGGTTACGGATTTCGTTTCGGCCATCCTCAGTACCCTCCGACGACCGGCAAGATCTCGCCGGTGATGTAGCTCGAGCAGTGCGGCGAAGCGAGGAACACATAGGCCGGCGCGAGTTCTTCCGGTTGCGCGGGTCGTTTCATTGGCGTGTCCGCGCCGAATTTCGAGACGTCGTCGGCTTCCTTGTCCGACGGATTGAGCGGCGTCCACACCGGACCCGGTGCGACCGCATTCACCCTTATGCCCTTGCCGATGAGATTGCCCGACAAGGCCCGCGTGAAGGCATGTATGCCGCCCTTGGTCATCGAATAGTCGACCAGTTGTTTTGAACCGTCGATACCGGTTACCGAACCGGTGTTGATGATCGCCGAACCGGGCTTCATGTGCGGCACCGCTTCCTGCGCCATATGAAAATAGCCGTAAAGATTGGTCTTCAGCGTCGTGTCGAAATGTTCTTCGGTCAGCTCGCCGAAATCGCTGGAATGGATCTGGAACGCGGCGTTGTTGACCAGCACGTCGATGCGGCCGAATTTTTCAACGGTCTCCATGACCGCCTTGTGGCAGTGGCTGCGTTCGCTGACATCGGCCTTGACCAGGATGCAGCGTCGTCCCTCCTTTTCCACCGCTGATTTGGTCTCTTCAGCATCCTTGTCCTCGGCCAGATAGACGATCGCGACGTCGGCGCCCTCGCGGGCGAACAACACCGCCACCGAGCGGCCGATGCCGGAATCGCCGCCCGTGATGAGTGCTACCTTTTGGTCGAGTTTTTTCGATCCGAGATAGTACGGCGCATCATACAAAGGCTCCGGCTCTATCGCCCATTCATGCCCCGGTTTGGGCTGATGTTGCTCGGGGAAGGGGGGCTCGGGATATTCACGGGCGCCTGCCTGCATGGCGCCTTGCTGCTTCCCATCGCCTTTCGATTTGTCCTTGGCATCGACGCCACGTTGGATATGGCGCTGCTTTGCCGCTTCACCGGCTATTTCTGACTTCATCTGCATGATCGTCTCCTTGGCTTGGAGAGGAAACAACGCATGTCAGGCAAAAAGGTTTGCGCAAAAGATCGAGAGATTCCGGCCAGCGTTTGGCAATGCGTAACAACGACATCGCCAGTTGCACCAATTCAGCTGCAATGCAGCCGCGCCAGCCACCGCCGCCGATGGGGTCGAGCACCCGGGCTTGCCCGTTGCCTGTGCCGCCTTGGCAGCGAGCCAAATGTGATGATGTGGATTGGGAGCTATTGCGTCAAACTGGCGTGCGCAAAGCAGCGCCATCCGGTCTGCTCCGGGCGTAGCCGCCGGAATCTATCTTGGCGAGAGGCCATCGAGCAGGAAGTCCAGGCCTTTTCGGAAAGTGCCGTCCCAATCGTTGTCCAACAGCAGACGAGAGCGTTCGATTGTCGGATAGTGTTCGCTGAGACGTGTAAGACGCTGCTGCGCGGCTGCTCTGTCTTTTTCCGAGAGGTCGAAGCTTGCCCGGGTGAGGGTGGCGCCCATCACATAGTTGCAGAGCGACCAAATCGCAGCGTTGAGATCCGCGTCCGCAACACCGGCTCTGGACAAGGTCTTGCTCAGCATTTCCAGGCGACTGAGGATGTTCGGGCCAAGCGCCCGTCGCGGCAACAGCGATGCCGACCAAGGATGGCGCAACATTCTGGCGCGCCAGTTTTCGAGCATATGAACGACGTCTCCGCGCCAGTCCGGAGACTCACCTGTTTCAGGCGATCCGCGATATTCGAGCACCGAATCGAGTGCCAGATCAAAGACATCCTCCTTGTTGTCGACGTGCCAGTACAGGCTCATCACACCCGAGCCAAGGCGATCCGCCAGCCGACGCATTGTCAATCCGTCTATGCCCTGGGCGTCCAGCAGTTCCACCGCGATCGCCACGATACGCTCTCGAGACAGCGGCGGCTCGCTGCTCGCTTCCTGCATGGGTGGAAGCTTTGTCCGTTGCGATCGTTTGCTGGCACTGCGGGGTTTGGCTGCCATCTGTCTTCCTTGCTGGCCGAACGTCGATTTTGGCAGGCACCGTCAGGAATGTCGACGCTGATCGCTTGACTAGTACGACGTACCATACGATGACTCGTACATCGCACGATTCATCGTATGAGCGATCTGGTTAAAGTTCATGCCGGCCGCGAGTGCGTTTATTCGCGGTCAGCAGAGCCAGGAGAAATCATGTCACGCGCAATCAAGCATCTGCTTACCGGAGGGCTAATCATCATGACCATGGCAGTTTCCGCTGCGGCTACAGCGACTGGGAACGACCTCAAGCTGACCATCGTCAATCCACAGACGCTCTACGACCCGTCGCCGAATGGCTACAGCACCGCCGTGATCGCACCGCGCGGAACTCGGATTGCCTACATCTCCGGGCAGGGCGGCCAAGACAGCACAGGAGCCTTGTCACCCGATTTCGCTGTCCAGGTTAAGCAGGCCTACGCAAATTTGCATGCGGCGCTCGAGGGCATCGGCGCCAGGCCGGATCAGGTGGCGAAGCTCACGGTCTTCGTGGTCGACCACGACATGTCCAAGCTCGATGTGTTGACCAGGAACGTCAAGGACATGTTCGGCGAGGCGCTGCCGGCGCAGACACTGGTTCCCGTTCCCAAGCTTGCAATCGACCCCATGCTTTTCGAGGTGGAAGCCGTGGTCATGCTGGAGTAG
>NZ_RZOM01000533.1:0-4103 GCF_003999175.1 Mesorhizobium sp. M7A.F.Ca.ET.027.03.2.1
CATGAACGCATCGCGTTGCACCGATCGCGGCGCGGCGAAGGCTGGACGACCATTGACGCACCGCTCGATCTCGCCGGTACGCTTGCCGCCTTGCCGGAGGATCGGCCGGTGCTTGTCGACTGCCTGACGCTGTGGCTGACCAACCACATGCTGGCCGAACACGATTTCGAGCTGGAATGCCGGCGATTGACGGAGGTGCTGTCGCGGCCGCGCGGGCCCTGGTTCGTGGTGTCCAATGAGGTCGGACAAGGCATCGTGCCGGACAATGCACTGGCGCGCCGGTTTCGCGATGCCGCCGGCCGGCTCAACCAGCAGGTCGCCGCCGTCGCCGACATGGTGCTGCTTATGGTGGCAGGGCTGCCGCTCAAGGTGAAATGACATGACCGACATCGACGATAAGGACGAAGAACGCCACCGCGCCAAGATGGCCAAGCGCAAGGCGGTGCAGGATGCCGAGGTGGCGAGCAAGACGGTCGAGAAGGGATTGCTGATCGTCAACACCGGTCCCGGCAAGGGCAAGACCACGGCTGCCTTCGGCCTGGCGCTGCGGATGCTCGGCTATGGCAAGCGCGTCGGCGTCGTCCAGTTCATCAAGGGCAAGTGGCACACCGGCGAGAAGGACGCCTTCGCCGCCTTCGGCGACCGCGTCGTCTGGCACGCGATGGGCGAGGGGTTCACCTGGGAAACGCAGGACCTGAAGCGTGACATCGCCGCCGCCGAAGCCGCCTGGGCCAAGGTGCTCGAACTGATGGCCGATCCGTCGATCAGCCTGCTGGTGCTCGACGAACTGAACATTGCGCTGCGCTACGACTATCTCGATCTCGACAAAGTGGTTGCGGCGTTGAAGGCGCGGCGTGAGGGCCTGCATGTCGTGGTCACCGGCCGCAACGCCAAGCCGGCGCTGGTTGAGGCCGCCGACCTCGTCACCGAAATGGGCGTGACCAAGCACCATTTTTCCGCAGGCGTGAAAGCACAGCAAGGGATAGAGTTCTGAGCGTTTCTTACCCTCCCCACAAGGGGGAGGGTGAAGTAGATCACGCCACGATGACCATGACCGCGACCAACCCAAACAGCGCGATCAGCAGATAGTCGGCGACGCGATAGAGTTTCAGCGCTCGCCTTATGTCGACGCTGTCGGCCTCGCGCCGCCCACCTTCGCCCATGAAGACGTCGTCCACGAGCACGCCGCCGTAGCTGCGCGGCCCGGCGAGCGCCAGGCCGAGCGCACCGGCCATCGCCGCTTCCGGCCAGCCGGCATTGGGTGAGCGGTGTTTTTTCGCGTCGCGCCACACCGCATGCCAGGCATTTTTCGCATCAGCGCCTTTGACGAAGAACGCCGCCAGCACGATCAGCAGCGCCGTCAGCCGCGACGCCGGCAGATTGATCCAGTCGTCGAAGCGCGCCGCCGCCCAGCCGAAGGCCTCGTGGCGCGGGGTGCGGTGGCCGATCATCGAATCGGCGGTGTTGGCGGCCTTGTAGGCGGCGCCGCCGGCCAGGCCGCCGACGCCGGTCCAGAAGGCGGGGGCGACGATGCCGTCGGAGAAATTCTCAGCCAGGCTCTCGATCGCGGCGCGGCAGACGCCGGCCCTGTCGAGCGTTTCAGGGTCGCGGCCGACGATTCGCGAAACGGCAAGGCGGGCCAGAGCGAGGCCACCGGTGTCGAGCGCGTCCGCCACAGCCTCGACATGCTCATAGAGGCTCTTCTGCGACAGAAGCGACGTTGCCAGAAGGGCAGTGATGACCAGGCCCATGGGAACGAACCAGAACAGGATCTGCACGCCCAGGCCAATTATCGCCGGCACCAGCACGATGACCAGCAGCGCCTGGACACCACGCTTGCGACGCAGCGCGTCGGGATCAGTGGCGCGGTTGAGCCTGCGGTCGAGAAAGGATATCAGCCTGCCGAACCACGTCACCGGATGGCCGATGGCGCGAAACAGCCAATCGGGGTAACCGAGGGCGAATTCGACGGCCAATGACAGGAAAGCGATCAGGACTGACATGAAGCTTCTTAATGGGGCGGTTGTGGACCATGGTGGAAGTCTTGGCCGCGCGAGGGCGCTTTTCCCCAACGCCCTGCTGCCATTCGTCGACCTCTCGACCGGTATCAATCCGCACTCCTACCCGCTTTTCGACCTGCCCGCCACCTCGCTGTCGCGGTTGCCGGAAGCCGCGCGCACGCGTGAGCTGACAGAGATCGCTGCCAGTGCCTATGGGGCGCCGTCGCCAGCCAACATCGTGGCGGCACCGGGCACGCAGATTCTGTTGCCGCGCGTCGCCTCGCTGATTACCCCCGGAAGGGCGCTGGTGCTGGGTCCGACCTACGCCGAACATGCCCGCGCAGCAGTGATCGCCGGGCACCAGGTGGCGGAGGTCGATAATTTCGAAGCGTTGGCGGACGCCGACCTTGCCATCATCGTCAATCCGAACAATCCGGATGGGCGCGTCATCGCGCGCGACCGGTTGCTGGCTCTGGCTGCCGGATTGCGCGCCAAGGGCGGGCTGCTGGTTGTCGACGAGGCGTTCATGGATGTTGAGCCGCGCGAGCATAGCCTCTGCGGCGATGTCGGCCAGGGCGGCGTCGTCGTGCTGCGCTCGTTCGGCAAGTTCTTTGGTCTAGCCGGCCTGCGGCTCGGTTTTGCACTTTCCGATGCTGTGACGGTCGAACGGCTGGAAACACAATTCGGGCCATGGGCCGTTGCCGGCCCGGCGCTGGAATACGGCATTCGCGCGCTTGCCGACATCGACTGGCAGGACGCGATGCGGACGGCGCTGGCTGATGAATCGGCGCGCCTCGATGCGCTGTTCGGCCGCTTCGGTATTCCCGTTATGGGCGGCACCACGCTGTTCCGGTTTCTTCGCCTGCCGCATGCCGCCGATTTGTTTGCCGCGCTTGGCGAGCGCGGCATCCTGCTTCGCCATTTTGCCGATCGGCCTGACGTTCTGCGCGCCGGCCTGCCGGGGAGTGAGGAGGGATGGCAGCGGCTCGAGACCGTTCTTGCCGAATGGGCGTCGCGGCGCGAGCATCAATCGAAGGGTTCGAAACAATGATCCATGTCTGCTCGCTGGCAAAGATCGAGGAAACGGTGGCCAGGACCGGCGCCGACCGCATGCTGTCGCTACTTGCCGCCGGAACGGAGGTGGTCCGTCCGGCGTCGATCGCCCGAGAAAACCATCTGCATCTGGTCATGCATGACATCGCGGCGGCGCAGGACGGCATGACCATGCCGGGCGAGGAGCATGTCCGCAACCTGCTCGATTTCGCGCGCCGCTGGGACCGGGCAAGGCCGATGCTCGTGCATTGCTATGCCGGCATCAGCCGCTCGACGGCTTCGGCCTATATCATCGCGGCCGCATTGGCGCCGAAACGCGACGAGGCCGAATTGGCGCGGACGCTGCGGGCGCTGTCGCCCTCGGCAACACCCAATCCGCGACTGATCGCGGTGGCCGATGCGCTGCTTGATCGCAACGGCCGCATGATCGAGGCGATCGAATCGATCGGCCGCGGTGCGGATGCCTTTGAAGGCACGCCCTTCGCGCTGAGGATCGACAGCTAGCTGCCCCCATGTCGTTGTTCGATTATCGGGTGCCTTCATTCGCCCAATCTTCATGCCCGTACCGTATCCGGACAATGAACACGTCGTCGTCGGCTTCGATCCGGTAGACGACAAGATGGGCTTTGAAGGGATGGATACGCATCGGTGGCGCCAATTCAAGCCGCTCCCGCGCTATTCGGGGACTGGCAGCGATCAGGTCAAAGATCGTGAACAACTCGTCATGATACTGTCTGGCCTGCACAGCGCCGAACAGGCGCACCCCTTGCTCGGCAATACTGACGATGTCCTCTTCCGCAGCTAAAGAAAGGCGAAATCCCACTACCCATTGCCGGATGGCTTTTCAGCGCGTTTAACCGCCTCCGTGAAAAGCGCGTCCCTGGATCGATTGCCGATGCCACTCTTCAAGCCATCATCGACAAAGCGCTGCATGGCGGCAATTTTGTCATTGCGCTCCTGATCCCGACGGATCAAATCGCGCACATAGTCGCTCGCGTTGGCGTAACGGCCCGTTTCGGTTTGCGCCTCCACCCAATCTTTCATCTGTCT
>NZ_RZOM01000534.1:0-4095 GCF_003999175.1 Mesorhizobium sp. M7A.F.Ca.ET.027.03.2.1
GGCGACGACGTCGATGCGGTGCTCCCGCCGGCGTCGACGCGGCGCTTTGTCGCCGCGCCGCCGCTGGTGCCCGAGCCGGAATTCTCCAGGCGCGAAAGCCTGCCCTTTCTGACATTCGTCGCCATCGTGTTGGTGGCCGGGCTGGCGCATCTGACCGGGGCACCGATCTTCATCAGCGTCGCATTGCTGGCAACCGGCCTTGCCGGCCTTGCCCTGCATTTGCGCGCCAGGCGGAGCGAACATCGCACCTCCGCCCTTCTTGACGAAACCACTGCCCGCAGCCGCGCCGAGATCGAGACGCTGGCCGACCGCATGTGGGAGATGCAGGAGAGCGACGAGCGCTTTCGCGGCCTGATCGACGCGCTTGGCGATCTCGTCATCCATCGCGACCGCGACGGCTACATCGTCTATGCCAACAAGGTCTTCGCCGATCTCGTCGAGGTCGACCAGCGCGACCTTGCCGGCAAGACCCTGGCAGAACTGGGCATCGAGGTCGGCATGGTTCCCGATGCCGCCTTTTCCGACCATGAGTGTCTGAGTTCCACCGATGTCTCCATCAGCACGCCGAGCGGGCAGCGCTGGTTCTCTTGGATCGAACTGTCGGTGCGCGACAAGGACAGCGGCGCCGTTTCACACCGCGCCATCGCCCGCGACATCACCGCCCGCAAACGCGCCGAATCCTCGCTGATCACCGCGCGCGAACGGGCCGAATATGCCAGCCAGGCCAAATCGCGCTTCCTCGCCACCGTCAGCCATGAAATCCGCACCCCGATGAACGGCATCATGGGGATGGCCAGGTTGCTCGCCGACACCAGCCTGTCGCCGGAGCAGCAGACCTATGTCGGCGCCGTCTCGACCTCGGCCAGCGCATTGCTTGCCTTGATCGAGGATCTTCTCGACTATTCCAAGATCGAAGCCGGGCGTTTCGACCCCGAGCCGCAGCCGATGTCGGTGCGCGAGATCGCCGACAACATTATCGAATTGCTGGCCGCGCGCGCCTTCGCCAAGGATATCGGGCTGGGTTGCCATGTCGAACCCGACGTGCCGCAATTGATCACCGCCGATCCGGGCAAGGTCAGGCAGGTGCTTCTCAACCTCATCGGCAACGCCATCAAGTTCACCGACAGCGGCGGCGTGCTGGTGAGCATAGCACGCGCACGCACCGAAACCAGCGACCGCATATGCTTCACGATCGCCGATACCGGTCCGGGCCTGCGTGACTCCGACCTGGAGCGGATTTTCGAGGAATTCGAGCAGGCCGACGGCACGTCGACACGCACACATGGCGGGGCCGGCCTCGGCCTTGCCATCTCCAGACGCCTGGTGGCCGCCATGGGCGGCACGATCTCGGTATCCAGCCGGCTCGGCCAGGGATCCGAATTCGTCTTCGAAATCCCTGCGATAGCGGCCACCGAAGCGCCGCAGGGCCACCAGAATGCTCTCTCGGGCAGACGCGCGGTGATCCTGTCGAAGAACGCCGTCGAGGCCGACGCCATCGCCCGCACCATCCGCGCCAATGGCGGCGCGGTCGACATCGCCACCACTGCCGCACAGGCCGCGCCTTTCGCCGCCGGCTGCGATGCAATCCTGGTCGATGCAGCGATGGAAGAAGGCGACGGAAGGCTGCTCAAGCGCCTGCGCCAAAGCGGTTTCTCCGACTGTGAGGCGATCACGCTGATCGCGCCGACCGATCGCGGCATGCTTGGCGAGTTCCGTGCCAGCGGCTACGCAACCTTCCTGGCCAGGCCGGTGCGTGGCGGAACACTTCTGCGTGTTCTGCTGAGCAGCCATGCTCCGAGCCTCGGCCCGCCGCCGCCGGAAAAGCGCGGCGCACCGTCGCTGCGGGCCGTCGGCAACCGCCAGCGCGGCCTGTCGGTGCTGATCGCCGAGGACAATGACATCAACGCCATGCTGGCCCGCGCCACGCTGCTGAAGGCCGGGCATCGCGTCAAGGTGGTCGGCAACGGCAAGGCCGCCGTCGAGGCTGTCACCGGCGCCGCTCACAAGGACCGCTTCGACGTGGTCTTGATGGATCTGCACATGCCGGTCATGGACGGGCTGGACGCGATCGCCGCCATCCGCCGCCATGAGGAAGAAAGTGCCGTGCGGCCGGTGCCGATCATGGTGCTGTCGGCCGACAGCCAGGAAAAGACCCGTCACGCGGTGTTGGCCCATGGCGCCAGCGGCTTTGTCACCAAACCGCTCGACCCCGAAGCGCTGGTCAATGCCGTCGAGGGGCAGGTCGTCGCGGCCTGAGCTTTCCACCGCCATTCGGCACGGCGATCACTTAAACGTAGCCGGTTGATCGTATTCGCCAGCCGACGAAGTATTGCCCATGACGTCGTATCACGGTACTGTCACAATCCTGTTGCACCTACACCGTATCCCCGTGCCAAGAGGGATGGCTCGAAGGAGAATCACTCGTGCATACAGTTATGCCGGAATGTGACACTCGGCCGAACGCCAGCAGCGCCTTGCTTGCCGGACGTAACGTCGATTCCGTCATAAAGGGCGCTGCGCTGGGCCGTATAGGCAATCTTGAAGTGCGGCTCGCTCGCAACGAGGCCGAGATCGCGGCCGCGCAGGAAGTGCGCTACCGGGTGTTCTACGACGAACTTGGCGCCAGGAAGGACCTGTTCCAGGCCCATGACCGCCGGGACGCCGACCGGTTCGATCCGCTCTGCGACCATCTGCTGGTTTTGGACACCACGCTTTCCGGTCCCGAACATCGCCGCATCGTCGGCACATATCGGCTGCTGCGGCAAGAAATCGCGGCCACGGCCGGTGGCTTCTATTCCGAAGGTGAATTCGAGCTGACCAAGCTCATCGCCCGCCACCCCGGCCAGCGTTTCCTTGAACTCGGCCGCTCCTGCGTTTTGCCGGAATACCGCTCGAAGCGCACCATCGAGGCGTTGTGGCAAGGCATCTGGGCTTACATCAATCATTACGAAATCGGTGTGATGACCGGTTGCGCGTCCTTTCACGGCACCGTGCCGGCGGCGCATGCCGAAGCGCTCACCTACCTCGCCCACCACTGCCGGACGAATTCGGCCTGGGACGTGCGCGCTGTGTCCGGGCGCTATTGCTCGATGGATCTGATGCCGATCGAGGCCGTCAATGCCAAGGCGGCGATCGCCGCGATGCCGCCTTTGGTCAAGGGCTATCTGCGCGTCGGTGCCCGCATCGGCGATGGTTGCGTCATCGATCGCGAATTCTCGACGGTCGATGTATTCGTCGTGATGCCGGTCAAGGAGATCGGCGCACGCTACGTCAACTATTATGGCGGCGAAGCCCAGCGCTTCGCTGCGTGACGCTGGCGAATAGAGAATAGCGGGAGCTATCTCGCTCAACCCCTATTCGCTACTCTCTATTCGCTATTCGCTTCCTTTCACAAAATATCTTCCGGCCGCCTGCCGGGTCGGCTCTTGTAGGACGGAAATGACCAGCCGAATTTGAGCGCACCACCGCGCACGAGGAACGCCGCCGCAAAGCCGGCGAGGTTCGAGGCGAGCGGCGGCAGTCCGGCAAGATCGCCAAGCGTGTAGAGGCCTGCACCCGCAAGGGCCGCCGTGACGTAGATTTCGGGCCTGAGCAGCACCGATGGCTCGCCCGCAAGGAGATCGCGCAAAATGCCGCCGAAAGTGGCGGTGAGCACGCCGGTGATGACGGACACGACCGGCGAGCCGGTAATCGCAAGCCCCTTGGCCGCGCCCATCACCGAAAAGGCGGCGAGCCCGATGGCGTCGAGCCAGAGCAGCCACTTCCAGCGCGATTCGACACGATGCGCGCTGAAGAAGACCAGCACCGCAACCGCGGCGCAGACCAGCACATAGCCGGAGTTGGCGACCCAGAAAACCGGCAGGTTGAGGATAACGTCGCGAAGCGTGCCACCGCCTATCCCGGTGACGCTGGCCAGGAACAGGAAGCCGATGATGTCGAGTTGCTTACGCGAAGCCGCCAGCGCCCCGGTCGCCGCGAAGACGGCGACACCGGCATAGTCGAGAAGCGCGATGGCATTCATGCAGACCAGGGGAGTAAGGGAAGAGGAGAATAGGAGAGTATGTTTATCACAAAGCCGCACCGTTGGTACGCTTC
>NZ_RZOM01000535.1:0-4095 GCF_003999175.1 Mesorhizobium sp. M7A.F.Ca.ET.027.03.2.1
GAGAAATGGTCGCGGCGAAGATCGCCGTGAACAGCCAGAACAGGCAGATGCCGACGCCGACGATGCCGACGCCGCTGTCGAACAGCTGGCCGTAGAGCGCCAGCTTCTTCTTGTAGGCGAAGCTCGCACCCATGACGATGACGAGCGCGATCCAGACCGGCCAGAAGCGCGACAGCACTTCGAGAACAATGGTGAAGCCACTGATGTATTGAACCGGCATCCGCTTCGCCCCCTACTGAACTCTGATACGCGGATTGAGAAACGCGTAGCCGACATCGGAAATGAGCTGCGTGATCAAGACGATGAACACCGAGACCAGCGAGCAGCCGAGCAAAAGGTCGATGTCGTTGTTGCCGGCCGCCTCGACCAGCGTGTAGCCGAAGCCCTGGTAACGGAACATCACCTCGACGATCACGACGCCGGTGAGCAGCCACGGGAATTGCAGCATGATGACGGTGAACGGTGCGATCAGCGCGTTGCGCAAGGCATGTTTGACCACGACGCTGCCGAAGGAAAGACCCTTCAGCCTGGCAGTGCGGATATATTGCTGCGTCATCACTTCGACCATCGAAGCACGCGTCATGCGGGCGATGTAGCCGATGCCGTAGATCGCCAGCGTCATCACCGGCAAAGTGAAATTGTAGAAGGTGATGCCCTGGCTGGCCGAAGCCGCCGAGCCGTTCAGCCAGCCGAGCCATGAGGCGAAGATGACGGTGAAGATGACGCCCGACACATATTCAGGCGTCGCCGTCGAGGCGATCGACGCCACGGACAGCAACCGGTCGGTTCGCGACCCCTCGCGCATGCCGGCCAGAATGCCGATCAGCAGCGAGATCGGCACCATCACCACCAGCACCCAGAACATCAGGATGCCGGTAGCGCCGAGTGCCGGAAACAGCTTTGAGGCGACGGTCGCCTTGAACTTGGTCGAGCAGCCGAAATCGCCCTGGAAAACGCCGGCGAAGGTCGGCACGAGCGGATCGTTGCAGAAGGAGAAACGCTGCGCCGGCTTGCCGGTCGCCGGGTCTGTAACAGGTTGCTTGGGCACCACACCCAGCCACTGCCCATAGCGGACGAAGAAGTTCTGCCGGTAGCCATGGTTGACCAGCCAGCTCTCGAGCTGCTCGGCCGACGTATGCATTTCGGTCTGGCTGATCGCCAGCTTCTTCAGATTGGGTTCGAGGTTGATCAGGAAGAAGACGACCATGGTCAGGCACAGCATCGTCAATGCCATGGTGCCAAGACGCCTGATAACGAAGGAAAGCATGGCGGCCCCCTGCCGATGGGTTGGGGTTTGAGCCGGCTATGAAAGCCAACCCTGCCGTAACCGGCGGGGCTGGCTGTCAAACAGGCCTTCGGATGCGATCAACCCTGTTTTTGTTGCATGGCCTTGCCCGCGAGTCGCAACTTTTTTGAGAAAGTACGGACCAGCAGGGACGATGCAAAGAGCAAGGGAAGGGAGCGAGCCCCTTCCCCCATGTCGATGCGATCAAGCCTGCTCGAGCCAGACCTTGCCGTAGTCGCGCTCGAAGGTCGGGTGCATCTTGTAGTTCTGCACCACCTTGACCGAGTGGCTGTAGAGCTTGCGCCAGTACGGCTGGATCATGATGCCGGAATCCTGCAGGATCTGCTCGATGTCCTTCATCATTTCTTTGCGCTTGGCGGCGTCGGCAACGGCGAGCGCCGCATTGAGCTTGGCATCCCAGTCCGGATTCGACCAGCCGGCCTCGTTCCAGGCCTCGCCGGTGCGATAGGCGATGGCCAGAACCTGGACGCCGAGCGGGCGCATGTTCCAGTTGGTCATCGACAGCGGATACTTCGTCCAGTCGTTCCAGAACGTCGAACCCGGCAGAACGGTGCGCTTCACCTTGATGCCGGCGTCGCGCATCTGGGCGGCGATCGCATCGCCGGTATTCTTGTGCCAGTCTTCGTCGACAGTGATCAGCTCGTGTTCGAAGTCGGCCTGGCCGGCTTCCGCCATCAGCGCCTTTGCCTTGGCCGGATCACGGGCAACCTTGGGCAGCTCGTAATATTCCGGATGGATCGAGCAGACATGGTGGTTTTCGGCGACCGAGCCGGCATTGCCGTAGCCGAGCTGCAGGACGACATTGTTGTCGACCGCAAGCTGCAGCGCGTTGCGCACCTTCTGGTCGCCATAGGGCTTGTTGTTGACGTTGGTGCGGCAGACGATGGTCGACGCGGTGACGATCTCCGACTTCACCAGGTCCATGCCGTCGAGGATCGACACGTAGTCGGCCGAAGTCTCGAAATTGGTGTGCACTTCGCCGGCTTCGAAAGCGCTGACCATGGCTGCCGGATCGGTGCCGTAGTCGATGAATTCCAGGCCATCGAGGAACACTTCGCCATCCCACCACTTGTCGTCGGTGCGGCGCTTGTAGACCACCTTCTGACCGACATCGTAGGAGACGAGTTCGAACGGACCGGTGCCGATCGGGCAGGCCTTGAAGTCGCCGCCCTTCTCATCGAAGGTCTTGTGGACGATGAGGCCGGGATAGTCGCACATGTTCGGAATCAGCGCGATGTCTGGCTTGGTGAGCTTCAGCACGACCGTGTGGTCGTCCGGCATGGTCACGGCGCTTTCGTCGAGCTTGTCGTCCTTGACCAGCGAGCCAAGACGGCCGGGCATGGAATTGCCTTCGGCTTTCTTGTCGGCCCAACGCTTTAGGTTGAAGACGACGTCGGCGGCGGTGAAGGCGTCGCCATTCGACCAGGTGACGCCCTTGCGCACATGCAGCGTGTACTGCGTGGCATCGTCGTTGACGTCCCAGCTTTCCAGCAGATAGGGGCGGAACGTGTATTCGGACGTGTACTTGACCAGCGGCTCGAGCGCCTGGCGCTCGGCATTGGCGATTTCCGACCAGTCGGCCTTGCGCGGGTCCTTGGGATCCTTGATCCACTGGGCGATCTTCAGCGTGCCGCCCTTCTTGCCCTTTACCTCTTCGGCCTTCGCCGGCGTCGGATCGGCGAGGCCGAGCAAGCCGTAAGCCATTGCCGTCGATGCACCGAAGACGCTGGCCATGGCCAGGAATTCGCGGCGATCCACCTTGCCTGCCTTGGCTTCTTCGGCCATGGCCAGGATGTGATCCGGAACGCGATCGCCATTACTCTTATAAATTGTCATGACTTAACTCCCATTGTTGGCTTTCCGCCTTTTAACATTCCGCATCCAGGCCATGATGTCAAAGACGGCGTGGATTGAGAACATGTTAGGGAATGTGCAACTTTGAAAGGGGAGCGGTTCGCGTGATAACGACAGTCTTGGCGCAAATTTGCTACTGTCCGACGGATTCTTCTGGAATCTCGGTAGTCGATTAAACTGAGACATTTACTCCAGCCCGGACAGCGCCAGAATCGATCCATCATGAGGCCAAAAGTCCTGCCGAACTATCAGTATTCCTTCTCGTAGAAGATGCCGCCCTTGGCTTCGCCGGCATCGTTGGCCTCGCCGCGCAGCTTGACGCCGCGCCCGACATTGAGGTCGATCGTAGCCTTGCCCGAGCCCGGCTTGTCGCCTTTCTGGATCGTGACATAGGTGCGGTCGTTGAGGTATTTGCCCGCCGAAACCGCCGTGCCGCCCTGGTCGTCGGTGGTGACGTCGAGGTCGTCGACACCAATGGCGCTGCGCAGGTTTTCGAGCAGCGACGTCGAGCCGCCGACGCCGGCCAGTTGCCCGGCGGCCTCGGCCAACTGGGCGATCTGCAGCGGCGACAGATTCGACATCGAGCGGCCGAAGATCAATTGCGCCAGCACCTCGTCCTCGGGCAGCGCCGGCACCGAGGAGAAGGTGAACTTCGGATTGGTCGCCTCGCCCGACACCACGATGGTGACGGTGGCGCCGGTCGTCGTCGTGGTCGCCGTCAAATTGAGATAGGGCACCAGCGAGCCGGAAAATCCGACCGTGCCTTCGGTGAAGGTCAGCCGCTTGCCGAGAATCGACAGCCGTCCGCGCTGCAGGGTGAAGGTGCCGACCGCTTGCGGCGACGAGGCCGAGCCGGTCAGCTTCAGCGAGCCGCCAAGTTCGGCATCGACGCCCCTGCCCTGGATGAAGATCTGGTTCGGCGCGTTGACCGTGAC
>NZ_RZOM01000536.1:0-4094 GCF_003999175.1 Mesorhizobium sp. M7A.F.Ca.ET.027.03.2.1
GTCGTGTAGCCGATCAAGTCGAAGGTTTTTGGCGTCGGCGGCGTCAGCGGCGCGCCGAAGATGCCGGCGCGGGACTTGAACGAGTTCATGATGACGAGGATCACCGGAAACAGCGCGATCACCGTGTAGGTCAAAAGGATCGCGTGGGCGCCGATGGTGCGGGGCACGGAACGGGTGGCGGTGCTCATCTCTCGGCCCCTCAGAACTGGTAGCGACGCAGGCGCGTCTGGACGAGGAAGAGGTAGACGCAGACGCCGCCGAGGATGATCAGGAACATCATCGTGGCGATCGCCGCGCCCATATTGGGGTCGCCGGTCTGCAGCTGGAAGCCGAAGAAGGCGCGGTAGAGGAAGGTGCCGAGAATGTCGGTCGAATAGTTTGGCCCGGCGAGCGCGCCTTGCGCGGTGTAGATCAGGTCGAAAGCGTTGAAATTGCCAACGAAGGTGAGGATCGAGATGATGCCGATCGACGGCAGGATCAGCGGCAGCTTGATCTTCCAGAACTGTGAAAGGCCGGTAATCCCGTCGCATTCGGCGGCCTCGATCACCTCTTCGGGGATCGACAGCAGGGCGGCATAGATCAGCATCATCGGGATGCCGACGAACTGCCACACCGAGATCAGGCTGAGTGCGGTCAGTGCATATTGCTCCTTGCCGAGCCACGGCGTGAACAGGCTTTTCAGGCCGACAATATCCATCAGATGCGGCGCCACGCCCCACAACGGCGACAGGATCAGCTTCCAGGCGAAACCGACGATAACGAAGGACAGGATGGTCGGCACGAAGATCGCCGTGCGGTAGAAAGCCGCGAATCTCAGTTTCGGGCTGGACAGCAGCGCCGCCAGCATGACGCCGATCGGGTTCTGCACGATCATGTGGATGATGAAGAACCAGACATTGTTTCTCAGCGCGTTCCAGAAACCCACCGACCAGTTGGGATCGCCGAACAGGGTGCGGAAGTTTTGCAGCCCGACGAAGACCTGGTGCTGCTCGATGTTGCGGAACAGCGACAGCTGCAGCGTGCCGGCGAGCGGCAGGATCATAATCGCCGTGTAGACAAGCACGGCCGGCGCCAGGAAGATGCCGATGTGCCAGCGGAACGATCTTTTCGGTCTGATATCTGCGGCCATGAGTTCGGTCCCCGCCGTCTCTCGGTTCCAAAGGGTATCGATCTAGATGATGCCTCGATGCACGGCCCGAACATTCCTGCCCGATGCGGCAAGAACAAAGGCCTGCGACTGATCAGCTAGCCTTCCCCGATGAGAGGGTAAGGCCGGGAGGCGGTGCCGACAATCGCTATCTGAATAAGCGCACTCTGAACGAGGTAGTCCGGAACCGGCCAGGCCTGCGCCCGGCCGGTTCCGTTGCCTGAGCTCTTACTTCGCCGGCTTGTACCAGCTGTCGAGACCGGTCTGCAGCTTCTTGGCCGCGGCTTCCGGCGTATCGGTGCCGTTGATGACGTTGGCCGATTCAACCCAGGTCTCGTTCTCGAGGTTCGGCGTGCCGCGCGACAGGATCTGGTAGGTCGAGCGGATCGTCGACTTGCACTTGCCGCGCCAGGAGACGAATTCCTGCGCCAGCGGGTCTTCCATCTTCACCGGCGCGGAGTTCAGGCTGAAGAAGCCCGGCAGCGCGTTGGCGTAGATGGTGGCGAAATCCGGCGAGGCGACCCAGGACAGGAAGGTCTTGGCCGCATCGGCGTTCTTCGAAGCCGCATTCAGGCCCATGCCGATATCGGTATGGTCCGATATGTAGCAGGTGTCGCCGGCTCGCTCGACCGGCGGCGGGAAGGCGCCCATCTTGAACTGCGCCTGGGTGTTGAACAGGCCGATTTCCCACGAGCCGGCCGGATAGATGGCGGCGCGGCCGAGCGTGAACAGGTTCTGGCTGTCCGGATAGGTCTGCGCCTCGAAGCCGTCGCCGAGATAAGGCTTCCACTTGGCCAGTTCCTCATACGGCGCGACCCAGTCCTTGTCGGTTAGCTTCTGCTCGCCCTTGATCAGTGCTGCGCGGCCGTCCTCGCCCTTCCAGTAGTTCGGGCCGATGTTCTGGTAGCCCATGGTCGCGGCTTCCCAGAGATCCTTGGTGCCCATCGCCATCGGGATGTAGGTGCCGTCGGCCTTGATCTTGTCGAGCGCAGCGAAGAACTCGTCGCGGGTCTCCGGCACCTTGATGCCGAGCTTGTCGAAGGCATCCTTGTTGTAGATGAAGCCGTGGATGACCGATGCCATCGGCACGCAGAAGCTCGCCTTGCCGTCGTCGGTCTGCCAGGCGGACTTGGCCACCGGCGAGAAGTTCTCCATACCGGGCAGCGCCGAGAGATCAGCAAGGTTGCCCTTCTTGAACAGCTCGAGCGACTTGTCGAACGGGCGGCAGGTGATCAGGTCGCCCGCCGAGCCGGCGGCGAGCTTGGCGCCGAGCGCTGCGTCATATTCGGTCGGAGCCGATGGCGCGAACACCACCTTGATGCCTGGGTTCTTGGCTTCGAAAGCCGGGATCAGCTTGTCCTTCCAGATGGCAAGGTCGTCGCCGCGCCAGCTTTCGATGTTGAGCGTTACGTCTTCGGCATAGGCAACCCCGGCCGAGCCGAGAATGCTGGTGCCCAAAAGCAGTGCCGTCAGTAGTTTCGTTGTCATGCTCAGTCTCCCTGTTGACCTTTTTCAGGTTCGGTTTTGATGAGAACAGAGGCTTTTGAGCCCTTGCTCCCCTCGCAAGCCTGTTTCACCCCGATGAAAATCGGGATGAACCAGGCTCTATTTCTCTGTTCGAGCATGATCTTTTCCGAAAAGCGGCTTCCACTTTTCGGGATCATGCCCCAGCGCGGAAAGGGCCGGCCGCAGCTTCTGGCCGGCCTCTTCCAGTATCTTCTGCGCCGCGTCAGTGCTGTCGGCGCCGGCGGCGAGCAGAATGGCGGTCTTGACCGCGCCGCCGCTCTTCTCGAGCAGGCGGGCCGCTTCGTCCGTGCCGCGCCCGCTGACGGCGGCGACGATGCGCGCCGCGCGGTCGCGCAGCTTGATGTTGTCGGCCATGAGATTGACCATGTAACCGTCATGCACATGGCCGAGATGGATGGCGGTCAGCGTCGACAGCATGTTGAGCGCGATCTTCTGGGCGGTGCCGGCGCCCATGCGCGTGGAGCCGGCGATCAGTTCCGGCGGCGTTTCGAGCAGGATGGCGGTTTGTGCCTGGCGCAGCAGCGCAGAATCCCTGTTGTTGGCGATGCCGATGGTGGCAGCGCCGCGGCGGGCAGCCTCCTCGATGGCCCGCACGGCATAGGGCGTCGTGCCGCTGGCGGAAATGGCGATCAGGCAGTCGCCCTTGCCGAGGCCGGCCTCGGCGACCGCTGCCGCAGCCTCCTCGGTATCGTCCTCCGGCCCGCCGGCGAGTGTGCGGAAAGCGTCGTCGCCGCCGGCGATCAGGATAGCGATGCGGTCGCGGTGAATGCCGAAGGTGCCCGGCAGCTCCAGCGCATCGGCCAGCGCCATCAGGCCTGAGCTGCCGGCAGCGGCGTAGGCGAGCTTGCCGCCGCTGTTCAGCCTGCCGGCAATGATCTCGGCGGCCCTGGCGATGGATGGAATGGCGTGGCGCACGACCTTGGCGGCTTCGATCTGCGCATCGGCCAGATAGGAAAGGACGGTGTCCGGGGCCTGGATGTCCAGCCCCTCGGCATTTTTGTGAAGCGCTTCGGTGCGCGTTTCGGCCATCCCGGTTCCTCCAATACCACAACAATACCAAAAAAATACCACTTGTCCACACGCATTAACGAATTCGCTGGTAGGAAGGCGTCGAGTCGACGAAATATGCAGATTTTTCAATAAAATACTGCTTAATCTTTTTAAAACGGAAATTAACCCTTGGCTATTGGTATTTTATTGGTATTATCCGCCCGGAGGAGAAATCACGTGAATTTCGTGCTCGGAATCGATGGCGGCGGCACCAGCTGCAGGGCCGCCCTGGCAACGGCGGACGGCACGGTGATCGGCCGCGCCAAAAGCGGCGCCGCCAACATCCGCACCGACCTGACCGGCGCCCGCTCGAACATCGTCGAGGCCGCGCGGCAGGCGTTTCTCGCCGCCGGGCAGAATCCGGAACTGA
>NZ_RZOM01000537.1:0-4092 GCF_003999175.1 Mesorhizobium sp. M7A.F.Ca.ET.027.03.2.1
GTGGGGTCCTTCTTCGCAAGAACCCATATGCGATAGCCCTGCCCGCAAGGGGGGAGATGGCGGCTTCGCGCCGGATCGCCTCTTCAACATTATTCAACGCAGGAAATTGGCGAAAGCGAAGGTAACATCCGATCTTCCCCCTTGAGGGGGAGATGTCCGGCAGGACAGAGGGGGGGCCAAGGATCGCCGATGCCGCCCTGTTCGCGCAGAAGCTACTGAACCGCGCCGACCAGAACCTGCTGGCCACCGCGGATCGAGACCCAGCGGCCGGTGTTGTCGATCGCCTGCCGCTTGAGGAAGCGGTAACCGGTCGCGTCCCATGGCTTGACCTTGTCGGTCAGATTGTCGAGCACATAGTCGCCCTCGTCGGTGCGCACCGTCAGCACGGCGTGGCCCTCGCCGTCGGGCTTGCGCACGACGGTGATCAGCAGATCGGCAAGCGATATGCTCATGCGCGAAAGCTGACGCCGCTTTTCCAGCACATAGTCCTCGCAATCGCCGACGCCATTGTCGGGATAGGCCCAGACCTCGTCCTTGCCGTAGATGTCCATGTCGCTCATAGGCTTGACGGCGGCATTGACCCTGGCGGTGACATTGAGGAGTTTGCGCATCAGCCCGTCGCTCATCGGAGCCGGCGCAAGATTGGTCGGGCGGATCGAGCACTCGCCCGGATGCAGCTTGCAGAAATCATAGTGGCCGATCGGCTGCGAGGTGAGACCCCCGGTCGCCATCGCTCCACCCGCCAAAGCCGGTGCCACCCAGCCCGCCGTCACTGCCAGCCCGGCCGCCACATACACGCGCAGCCGTTGCGCCATCGATGAGGAAATCATTGTCCCCGCTCACCCTTTGTTATTAACGAAAGGTTAAGGGGGATTTACAGTCCGTGTCAATTACGACGACGGTCGGATTGTCGGCATGGTTACCCGAGGGGCTGGACAGCGGCACTTGTGCAACAGAATCGGCCAGCCAGCCGGCATTTACCGGTCAATCTCACGGTTTGTCGCCGTTAAGCTTGGTTCTATGCAGGTCATCGTCCAAAAATCCGCAATTTGGGCGACTTGCATTATCTCTTGGCGGCGCGGACCAGCTTCGGTTTCACCGCGACACGCTCCTGGCGGCCATAGCTGGTGATGAAGTCGACGATGCGCGGCACGATTTCGGAACGGAAGCGCGAACCGTTGAACACGCCGTAATGGCCAACCGCCGGCTGCATGTAGTGGGCATGCCGCTCAGCCGGGATATTGGGGCACAGATCATGCGCCGCCTTGGTCTGGCCAAGGCCCGATATGTCGTCGTTTTCGCCTTCGACCGTGAACAGCGCGACGTTGCGGATCGCCGACGGATCGATCCTGGTGCCGCGATGCGTCATCTCGCCCTTGGGCAAGGCCTGGCGCACGAAGACCGTGTCGACGGTCTGCAGATAAAACTCCGCCGTCAGGTCCATGACAGCAAGGTACTCGTCGTAGAAATCGCGGTGCTTCTCGGCATTGTCGCCATCATGCTTCACCAGATGCATGAAGAAGTCCTTGTGGGCGATGATGTGGCGGTCGAGGTTCATGCTCATGAAGCCGGACAGCTGCAGGAAGCCTGGATAGACCTCGCGGCCGAAGCCCGGCACCGGCCAGGGCGCATGCATCACGACATTGTCGCGGAACCAGTCGATGCCCTTTTCCTGCGCCAGCAGATTGACCGCGGTCGGATTGCTGCGGGTGTCGATCGGGCCGCCCATCAAGGTCATGGTCGAGGGCACGAAGGGGTCGCCCTTCGTTTCCATCAGCGCCACGGCGGCCAGCACCGGCACCGAAGGCTGGCACACCGCCATCACATGCGTGTCCGGCCCCAGCGTGTGCAGCATGTCGATGACGTAGTCGATGTAGTCGTCGAGATCGAATTGGCCGTCGGCAAGCGGCACCATGCGGGCATCGACCCAGTCGGTGATGTGCACGTCGGCATAGGGCAGCATCGCTTCCACCGTGCCGCGCAGCAGCGTCGCATAATGGCCCGACATCGGCGCCACGATCAGAAGCTTCGGATCGGGCTTGCGCCCGGCGGGCACGGCACGCTCGAAGCGGACGAGATTGCAGAACGGCTTCGACCAGACGGTCTTCTCGGCGACCTCGACGCTCTTCCAGTCGACCACGGTCTTGCTCAGGCCGAAGGCCGGCTTGCCGTAGCGGCGCGTGGTGCGCTCGAACAGTTCGGCCGTCGCCGCGATCGAACGGCCCCATTGCGTGTGGGAAAACGGATTGAGCGGATTGGAATAGAACATCCGCACCGCGTCGGCATAGAGGCGCGCGGGCTGCAAGGCGGCGTGGTTCATTTCATAGAGCTGGTAGAACATCGAGAACCCCGCTGCTGCCTGCGACCGAAGGGACGACGAGCAGCGCCGAGCCCTAGATGTCTCGCGGGGAAGTTAACAACTAATTGCTGCGATGCAATACGTCACGCTGCGTGACCAATGCATCTTTGGTTCAAGGCCATGGAAATCGGGGCCGAACGGCGCCAGCCGGCTCAGTGTGCGGCTGCGAAATGTGTAGGTAATGTGTCCGGCCCCTCTTGCCGGACACAGGCAGCTCTAGACGCGCGCCATGCACACGGAAGTGTGGCCCGAGCCGATGAAGCCGAGCTGGCCGGCGGCACCCTTCGACAGGTCGAGCACGCGCCCCTTGATGAACGGACCGCGATCGTTGATGCGCACGACGACGCTGCGGCCGTTGTTCTTGTTGGTCACCTTGAGCTTGGTGCCGAAAGGCAAGGTGCGATGCGCGGCGGTCAGCGCCGACGGGTTCATGCGCTCGCCCGAGGCGGTCTTGGAGTGCAGGGCATACCACGAGGCGCGGCCGCACTGGGCGGCGGTCGCCGAAGAAGCGCCGACCATCAGGCCAGCAGCGATCGTTACCGCGACAAGCGCGGTCTGTTTTGGGTTCTTCATATTTGGGGGATGGCTCCGTTTTTGACAGACCCCAGCCGTTAGGTGCCAAATAAGGCGCGAAATGCGGCAGTGATCTGGCGGTTCCGTGGCAATGGCACACGTTTGGAGTCGCTGGGTAACAGTCTGTCAGGGATTTTCCGGCACGCGATGGTCAATCAATGATGATCTTTGTGCTGCGGTCAGACGTCCGTTTGACAAGATCGAACATTAATATCCAAGTAGAGACCGGCATGGTCGGGCCAATTCCTTTGGCTCTTTTATCGCGGCCCCGATGCTCCAACCAATCGACTTCGAAAGCGAGATCCGGCAATGAGGCTGACCAAAAATCTTCTGGCGTTGATTGCCCTTGCCATCGGCGCGCTGTGGTCGCTGCAAGGCGTCGGCGTTGTCGGCGGCAGCTTCATGACCGGCCAGTCGCAATGGCTGTATATCGGTGTCGTCACCATGCTGGTCGGGCTGGTGGGATTGGTGTGGGCCAATCGCTAGAGGGTGAGCTGCGAAGAAAGGTCGACCCCACTCCGCCAATTGCGGCGCCGCCCCCAGCAAACCTACCCGAACAGCCGATCCAGAATCTTGCCTTCCAGCCGCGCAAGCTCGACCGAACCGCGTCGGCGCGGCCGTTCGACCGGGACATCCAGATCAAGCGCGATCCGGCCTTCGCTGATCACCACGACCCGATCGGCCAGCGCGACCGCTTCGGCGACATCATGCGTGACCAGCACGGCGGTGAACTTCTGCGCGATCCAGATGCGTTCCAGAAGCTGCTGCATCTCGATGCGGGTCAGGGCGTCGAGTGCGCCGAGCGGCTCGTCGAGAGCCCGGATCTGCGGGTGGCCGACCAGCGCGCGGGCCAGCGCCACGCGCTGCTTCTGACCTCCCGACAGCACCGAAGGCCATTCGTTGGCCCGGTCGGCAAGCCCGACCTCGCCGAGAATGTCGAGCGCGCGTTGCCTTGCCTCCGCGCCGGAAGCAATCCCGGTCAGCCCGACCTCGACGTTTTTCACCACGCTGGCCCAGGGCAGGAGCCGTGGCTCCTGGAACATGAAGCGCGTGCGGCTGTGTCCTTCCTCTTCGACGCCGAATGTCAGCGATCCCGATGTCGGCCGGTCGAGCCCGGCCAGGAGCCGCAAAAGTGTGCTCTTGCCGCAGCCGCTCTTGCC
>NZ_RZOM01000538.1:0-4091 GCF_003999175.1 Mesorhizobium sp. M7A.F.Ca.ET.027.03.2.1
GTCCTCGGTGAAGCTGTTGGCACCAGGCACCGGCGCCGCAGAATTTGTGGTGTCCGCATCGGAGGCGGCTGGCGCGGAACTGTCGGGGGCAGGAGCGGCAGCCGCGACCTTGCCGATCATCTCCTGATGCATCTTAAGTGTCGGCAACGTCTCGCTTGCAAACGACTTGAGAGCGGAATTGTCGCCATCCTTGGCGTAACTTTCAAACATGCTCACAGCGTCGGCATGCGCCGTCCTCTGCATGTCGGCATAGGGTGCATCGACTGGCGCCGCAGCTGACTGCAACTTGTCGACGTCGCTCTTGTGGGCAGCGTCGAGGTCGGCGGGCACCTGCAATTTCTGTTCGCCGGCAATACTCTCGAGCTTGGCGTTCGCAGTGCCATGGTCGGAGATCATCCTCTGGGCGAAATCCTTAAGGGTCGGATCTTGGAGCTTGTCTTGAGCGACCTTGCTGGACTGCACTTCGAACATCCCGCCGATCGCGGCCTTCGTGACGAAGTCCTGTGCCGTCTCTGCTGACAAGGCAGGCAGTACAGCGGTCATTACGGTCGCGATCGAGAGCGATGCCATGCGTAGTTTGGTTCTCATGCTGAGGTTCCTTGGTTGAGGAGGACGATGAACCCCAATCTCCTGGCGCTACCTTTGTTCCGGACGTTGACAAATGTCGGACATTTCGGGGCGCCGTTCCCGTCGTCGTGAAGCTGGCGGAGCGTCACCGATCCCATTGTCCGGGACCTCAGACCGATCGAAGAGTTGCCATTGCGCGCAGAGGGAGCCTGATGGCGAAAAATCCAACGGTGAAAAGTTCGGTGTGCGATCCGGCAAGAGCCTGAAGCAGACGCGCCCGGTCAGAAAAGCACCACAAAGGCGGAAAGACGTCGGTCGCGCCCCAGACTCCGCCTAACCGGCATCCGGCGGGTAGGCAGGTCGACATGCGTGACCTCCGCCAAGTGATCGCGCGAACGGCCAAAGCACCCGCCGCTGCTCGTTTCTGAGGGTTAAACTTATGAAAGCCCGCCGCCCCATTTGCGAAGCGGCGGGCTTCATCCGCCCCAACCTCAATGCAACTTTGATGCCAAACCTTTTTGGCTCTCTATAGGACAATGGGCCTGTCCGACAGCGATCAAAACAGACATCCAAAATGCCAGCAGCAGGGCGCATATGGATGAGACGAGGGCAGCGGTGGCAAAAAGCACGCCCTGCGAATCTGGCGGTGGATCGGACACCAACTTGTCGGGGGCGGATGATTGTCATTCATGATAAGCAATTTTGCGATGCCAAGTTTGGTCCCGCTAATCCTTCAGGTTGTCGGCGGAAATGGCCGCCCTACCGAAGGCCAAAGAAACTCAAAATCGCCAAGACGACGACCACCGCACCGACGAGCCAAATGATATTGTTCATGATCTCTCTCCTGTTGCTTTCGAAAGTTCGCGCCTGGCAGCGCCGATCGTTCGGGACGCCTCTGCTTCGAGTTCTACAAGCTTGTCCCTGATCTCCTCCGGCTCGGCGTGCTCCAATCCGACAACGTCATTTCTGGTTTCATTCAGTGAAACGATGATCTCATCGAGTTTGGCGTGAATGGCGGCGGTGTCGCGATAGCCTTGTAGAAGGACAACACCAGTGATCACGATGGCGGCAACCGACAGGGCGTAGGTAACCGCACTTGTGAGACCAAAGGGCACCAGGGCGGTGCAAAAAACCATTGCTATGAGAATGACATAGAAGCCCGGCGGCCGAGATAGGAAGTCGGAGGCCGCGAAAAGGAACCGATTCATATCCGGGCCAAAGTCATCAAGGCGACCAGTGCGGTAATGGCCACACAGATAGGCACTGCTGCCAGTAAGCCTGCCTCTAAGATCCGACTCTCTTTGTCGCGCAACATCAGGTCACCTACTCCAAGTTAAAGATATAGGGTTCGCGAGCAGCTGGGCGGCTCGCGAACCCTGCTATCGGCGTCGGAAGGGACGTTGCTGCGCCGATCCACCACATGTCAGCCAAGCACGAGTGCCATCACGAGAAGCGTGCTTGGCCAGCACTTTTATCCATCTGGGTTTCTCCCAAATTCGAGAGACAACAGCCGCGGGGGGCAGGCGTTCCAGTCGCTGTCTCTGACAGGACCAATGCGTGTTCTAGGACCAGACTTAGGCCCCAAAGGGACTAGACCTAAGTGCCTCAGGCGGAACGTTTAGGGCGGCTCCATGTTCAAGTTGCCGGGCGGCGCGGGACGATGATCGTGTTGCGCCCGTCCCCACGGGAGTGCAGATATGAACATGCTTCTAAAGAACACCGCAGCAGCGATGTTGCTCTTGGCTGGGATCGGCTCAGCCGCCGCGGACGACATCATTATCCAGCCGGAACAAGACACCGTCATCCGCGAATATGTGAAGCAGCAGCCCCTGGCGTCGGTCAAGCTCCCCGGCGTGGAACTGAATGTCGGGACAGCTCTGCCAGACACGGTTGAGATCCATGAGGTCCCCAACGTCAAATACCGCTATGTGGTGGTCGACAACCGCACGGTGCTGGTGGACCCGGGCACCCGAAAAATCATCAAGGTTTACGACTGAACGAACCAATCCAACCCCGCCGCCATCGCTGGCGGCGGGGCTGAAGCTATAAATCTCCACGTCCGGACGAAGATGATGAGCCTTAAAGTCGCGACATCGCAAGCGTTCTTGGCACGCCTCTCCGGCACGAATGCGGAAAGCACGTTAGAGCGAAGGCCGAGAGGAAACCCCTCCAAAGGTCTCGGGCTTTATGGATGATGGTCGCGGCCAGCCAGAGTTTTCCGCTCAGCAAGCCAGTCCAGGAGTTCAAGGACCTTCAGGGCACGATCTGTGCACGAGTAATACGCTTTTTGACGCTCCTGCTTCCGCGTGACCAGCCCAAATTCTCGCATTATGCTAAGGTGTTGGGAGAGTGCGGAGTTGCTAAGCCCTAATCGCGACGCCAGATCAGAAACGGATATTTCTGCGTCGGCAAGAATGATTAGAGCGAGAAGGCGCTTTTCATTAGCCATGGCAGCGAGCAGCTCCGCGGACGGCGCATAAATGCTGTGGTTTTCGGGATCCATGATGTCTCCCTCACTCACGCGTCGAGCGGGCCTTGCGCAGGCCGAAATGTAAAGAACTCTGAACTCGCCTCCCATTTACCGCAGCGGCGGGCCAAGGATGACGTGCCGGGATCGTCGGGCGCTCCGGCGCGTTAGAACTATTAGCGTAGCGTAATGTTCCATCAGAAGGGCGTCGCTGTCTGACGGCCGGCGTCGGCGGCTAAGCGCCTTAGCTCCTGGATCGACCCTTCTTCGAAGCCTGGGAACCTTTGGCTTCGGCAGCAAGGCGTTGTTCTCGAAGTCGCGCAGTTTTTAAAAAACGCGCCTCTCTCTCGGCCGCGTTAGCAACTTTTGCCTCGCGGTCTGCGCGATCCAATCGGTCTTTGTCGATGCTTCGCTGGGACACTTTGGCCTCCTACCAGAAGACCGTTGAATTTACTTTTCGCTAAATTGTTCCCGTCAATTCGGCGACTGCCTTCCTGACGCTTGCGGCACCAACAAAGCAAAACACCGCCACCGGCGTAGCGGGCTCTTGAAGAGGCAGGCAATTGGAGGGTACTGACAAACTAGGTACCGCCACAGTGCTTCCGGCATCAAAGGTGCCGGATGCAACGCCGCATGCCGACAGCATCGATGGGCCTCGGAGATGAACGGCAAGGACGCCTGTGCAGTTCGCCAAGCACCTTCGGGTCCGGAGAGCCTGCACTGCAGCCTAGCAAGCTCTTCGAAACAGGCCGCGAGATCGTCATCAGCATTCGCCGGCTCTGAACATTGGTGATGTTGTGGAACCCACGGTGATGTTGTGGAACCCAGCGCAAGCCTCACATCGCTGCTTCCTGCTCCATCTCTTTCATGTCCTGAAAGCGGTCCGCAATCCGTGGGTGAACGCGGCCGCCGTCCGCAGCACCGATGGCAACGACAATCTCGTCGGCAGCCGGGCCGTCGGCGATCTGGAAGTTGGCGGTGATGAAATGCGAGCGGCGACCGTTCTCGCTCTTGTGCATCATCGGCAGCGATAGCAGCGCGCCCGGCGCGTTGCGGG
>NZ_RZOM01000539.1:0-4090 GCF_003999175.1 Mesorhizobium sp. M7A.F.Ca.ET.027.03.2.1
ACCACGAACTGGTCGACAAGATCCTGGTCGACGGCGTCGATACTCAGAAATAACCGCTCGACGCGGCCGTGGCTTCCTTCGGGATTTCGACGCCGTCGACCAGGATCTTGTCGACCAGTTCGTGGTGGAAGCAGACCAGCCCCTTGATGCGCTCCGCCTCGTGCACCGGCTCGGGATAATACCAGACCAGGTTCTCGTGACGCTTGGCCTTGGTCGTCACGTGATAATAGTTGGAGATGCCCTTGTAAGGACAGCGCGAAATGTAGCGGCTGGGCGCGAACATATCGAGCCGCGTGTCGGCGATCGGCAGATAGTGGCGCACCGGATGGCCGGTCTCGAACAGGAACACGCCGCGGCGTGAATCGGCGACCTGTTCGCCGTCGAGAATGACCTGCACGCGCCGCGACGACGGGAGGCAGTCGACCCGGCGGAACGGATCGCGGGCGTGGACGAAGATCTCCTCGTCCTCCTCGAACCAGTGTCCCATCTTGCTCCAGGTGAACGACATGTAGTCGGATATTGGCGGACAGCCCTTGACCGGATCGAGATAGCGCCAGGCCGCGTCCTCGACCAGCGTGATGCCGGTGTTGAGTGAATAGTGGGTGGCTGTGCCCTTGAACGGGTCCTCTGTCGTCGTCTTGCTCGGCAGCAGGAATTCCTCGCGAACGTCGCCGATCGGGAAGTAGTAGACCGGCAGGTGATCGGATTCGTAGAACACCAAGGCATTGGTCGTATCGGCCACGGTCATCGATCCCACCTGCACACGCAGGCGCTTCTGCGTCGGCATGGTGAAGGCTATGTAGCCCGGCTCGAATTCATACTGCACGATGGTGTCGAGCAGCGGAAAATGCGGCCCACGGCCGCGCAGATGGGGCTTGCGAATGGTAGTCTCCCGTTTTGTTTCTTTTGTCATCGGGCGCTGGCGCACGATCAGCTCAACGACACGCGGTCGAGCAGCAGGCCGGCCGCGATCGGCGGAAGGCCGCTGACATTCTTGCGCACCGGCACCAGCAGATCGGGGAAATAGCTGAAGATGACAGGCGTCTCGTCGAGCAGCAATTTCTGGATGTCAGAGGCGGCAGCGCGCTGCGCGCCGGCATCGAGCGCCTTGAGATAGCTGGTGACCATGCCATCATAGGCCGGGCTCTTGAAATGCGCCGCGTTCCAAGGGCCGTCGCTGACCAACGGGCTCTTGAGGAAGACGTTTGGCACGCTGCGATGCGCGTAGTCGGTGATGCCGAGCGGGCTGTCCAGCCAGTCCGACTGGCCGAACACCGCTTTGCCGTAATATTTGTCCTGGTCCTCGATGTTGAGCGAGATGCGCGCACCGATCTCCTTGGCGAAATTCTGGAACAATTGCGCATAGCCCGGAATGTCGGAATAGCGCAGCGTGGTCAGCGTGATGTCGAAGCCTTCGGCGAGACCCGCCGCCTCGAGCAACTGCTTGGCCTTGGCGATGTCTTGGACGCGTTGCGGCACCGACTTGTCGGTCGCCGGGAAGGCCGGCGCGAACGGGCTGTCATTGCCAGTCGCCGCCATGCCGCGGCACAGGCCGTCGACCAGCTTGGAGCGGTCGATGCACAGCGCCAGCGCCTGGCGCGCGCGCTTGTCGGTGAACGGGCCGGTGTCGCAGCGCATGTGCAACTGGCGGTGCGCGGTCGAAGCGACACGCAAGACGGTGATATCAGGACTGTTCAGCACGACCTGGCTGACATCGAGCGGGACGGCATCGAGAATGTCGACCTCGCCGGCCTGCAGCGCCAGGATGCGTGGCTGCACATCGCCGTAGAACTTGAATTCGAGCCGGTCGGGCAGCGCCTTCTCACCCCAATAGTCGGGATTGCGGATGAAGGTCGCGCCAACCTTTGGTGTGTAGGTCTCCAGCCGAAACGGCCCGGTGCCTTCGAACGTCTTTTCGTAGTCGCCCTTGTAGCTCGCCGGCAGGATGACGGCGTTGTAATTGTCGATCGACACCGAATAGGGAAAGCTGCCGTTCGGTGCATCGAGATGGAAGGCGACTGTGTGGTCGTCGACCTTCCGGGTGCCGCCCTTCGACAGCAGCCCCTTGAACACCGATAGCGCATTGGAAGCACCGTTGAGATCGGCCAGCCGGTCGAAGGTCGCGACGACGTCGTCGGCCTTGAAGTCTTCGCCATTGTGGAATTTCACGCCCTTGCGCAGCTTGAAGGTCCACACGCTGCCATCCTCGTTCGGCGCCCAGCTCTCTGCCAGCACAGGCTTCAAAGTGAGGTCCGGCTGCGTGATGCAGAGAAATTCGGCGGTCTGGAAAACCAGCTGATAGCTGCCGCTGTCATAGTAGGTGACGGGATCGATGGCGCCGCCCGGCGTCGCCACGCCGGCGCGCACGGTGCCGCCCGGCTTGCCCTCGGCGCGTGCCTGCTGCGTGCCGAGGCCGGCTGCCGCGACAAGGCTGCCCAGGAAGGGCAAGGAGAGGCCGAGCACGCTGCCATGGCGAAGGAAGTCGCGGCGGCCCATCCTGCCGGCCAGCAATTCGTCGACAGCGGAATTTTCGATTGCGGTGAGCGTCCTGCGAGCGTTGTCGATCATCCTGAAATGCTTGGGCATGGCTGGATTCCTCGCTTGTCTTGGGGTTCGGACATCTAGTTCATTGTTGACTGCCGCCGGAAAGCGATATTTTTTGATAGGGGTCATCGAAATTTTCGATGCAAGAGGTGGGCATGGACACTGAAAATCTGCGCAGCTTTCTCGAAGTCGCCACGCATGGCAGCTTCACCGTCGCGGCCAGCCGGCTCAACCTTGCCCAGTCCACCGTCAGCGCGCGGATCAGGGGGCTGGAGGAGCAGTTGGGCCGCCGGCTGTTCGCGCGCGACCGCGATGGCGTGACGCTGACGCCGGCCGGCCGCCAGTTCCTGCCGCATGCCTCTTCAATCACCCGCACCTGGGAACAATCCCGACAGGATATCGCCGTTCCCGATGGCTATGAGACCTTGCTGCGGCTGACCGCGCCGGCCTATCTGTGGGACCGCATCACCTCGCCATGGGTCGAGTGGATGCGCGCCAGAAGACCGAACGTGGCGCTGCGGCTGGAGGGCAGCTTTCCGGACTCGGCGATCGACCAACTGGCGGAAGGCCTGCTCGACATCTGCATCCTCTATCTGCCGCGGCCGCATCCTGGCATCGTCTACGAAACGCTGGCCGTCGATCAGGTCGTGCTTGTCCAGCATGCCGCGCAGACCAAGCCGTGGACCGAAAACTACATCCTGATGGACTGGGGGCTGGAGTTCCGCATCGAGCACGACCGCGCTTTTGCCGGCATGGTCAAGCCGGCGATATCGGCCGGATTGGTCTTCATCGGCCTGCAGCACGTGCTGTCGCAGCAGGCTGCCGCCTATCTGCCGCTCAGTGCCGTCAGCGGTCATATCGAGCGCGGCGAGATGCGGCGCATCGACAACACACCGGTATTCCAGCGGCCGATCTACCTCGCCTATCCCTCGAACCCCGTGTCCTCGGATGTTCTGGATGTCGCGCTCACAGGTCTGCGCACGCTGGCCAGGGACTGGGCCGAAGGGCAGGGCTTTTCAGAAGGTGACCGTGCTCTCAGCATGGCCGGCCAGATCTGACCGGCCAAGCCACGCGAGCGAGAGCGCTATGCCGGCTCGGTCACGACCGCTCTCTGCAGCCTGGCCAGTTCGGAGTAAGGAATGTGGCAGCGGATGGAATGGCCGGGCTGGGCCTCGCCGAGTGGCGGCTCCTGCTGTTCGCAGATCGGGCCGATCTTGCGCGGGCAGCGCGTGTGGAAGACGCAGCCCGACGGCGGATTGGTGGCACTGGGGATTTCGCCGTCGAGACGAATGCGTGCCGTATCGGTCTGGTCGAGTTTGGGCACGGCCGACAAAAGCGCCTCGGTATAGGGGTGATGCGGGCCGGAAAAGACATCTTCCGACGGTCCGAGTTCCATGATGCGGCCGAGATAGAGCACGGCGATCTTGTCGGAGAGGTAACGCACCACGGCAAGGTCGTGCGAGATAAAGATGTAGCTGACGTCTTCCTTCGACTGCAGGTCGGCGAGCAGGTTGAGGATGGCTGCCTGCACCGAGACGTCGAGCGC
>NZ_RZOM01000053.1:0-12200 GCF_003999175.1 Mesorhizobium sp. M7A.F.Ca.ET.027.03.2.1
CGCGGCCCGGCGTGTTCGAGCCGGTGAATTGCAACGGCCGCGTGCTGGTCGACGGCGCGCTGGTCAACCCGGTACCGGTTTCGGTCTGCCGCGCCTATGAGCAGCCGCTCGTCGTGGCGGTCAACCTTCACTATGATCTGTTCGGCCGCGCCGCCGTCATCAAGCACAGCGCCGGCGAGCTGGTCGTTGAAAAGGACGCGCCGCGGCCTGGTCAGATCGACGCCGAGCGCCAGTCGCATCAGACGCGGCTCGGCATCACCGGCGTCATGGTCGAGGCCTTCAACATCATTCAGGACCGGATTTCGCGCGCCAGGCTTGCCGGCGACCCGCCCGATATGTCGCTGCAGCCGAAGCTCAGCCATATCGGCCTGACCGAATTCCACCGCGCCGACGAGGCGATCAACCTCGGCTATCAGGCGACGATGGCGCAGATCGGCGAACTGACCCGGCTGCAGACCGTTCTCGCCTGACGCATATCTTCCCAACGCATGGAATCAAAACACTTGAAGCACGTCGATTGAATTCAACGCGACGCGCTTCAAGGTGACTGAGCAAGGATCAGTGCGCAGCTTCGGCAGAGGTGGCGGCATCCTGGGCTATGCCCGGAGCCTGCTTGAGCATCAGAGCCAGAACCGCACCAAGGAAAACCGCGGCGGCGGCGAACAATCCTGCCATACGCAATCCGTCGACGACATCCGATGTGGTAGCGGCCACTCCACCCAAACCGACATTGGCCACGACAAGAGCGGCGGCAAGACCCAAGGCTGCGCCGATCTGTAGGGATGTCGACCCTAGCGCCGAGGCGACTCCTTGTTCGTTGGCGGCCACTCCGGAAGCGGCAGCTACGAACAGCGTCGTAAAGGCGATGCCGCCACCGAAACCATAGATGAGGATCCCGGGCAGCACGGCCCAGTACGACCCGCCTGGTGACAGAGCAAGAGCGATCGCCACCAGCCCGATCCCATAGATGAACATGCCGGCAACCATCGTGGCGCGAGTCCCCCACTTGGTGAGCAGCAGTGCCGCGCCCTTGCCGCCGCCGACCAAGCCGCCGACACCGGCGCCGATCAAGCCGCCGCCAACCACGTCCTGTTCGGTCGAGGTGCAGCCGCTGACGGCAACCACCGCAACCAGGGCAATAATCATCTTCCGCATAGAGTCACTCCTCACTTTTTGTCCTCACTTGGTAAAGCTCCAGCTGCCATTTAGCATGAAATGACGGCCTTTGCTGCTGCAATCTATTGTTGGTGAAGATAGTCTTTTTCTGGGCCTGCCGCGTTCGACGCCATTACCAGGCTGGAAATTGCCAATGAAGCGTCAAGCGTACCATCGGCGCGCACGTTCCAGACGATCTGATCATAGTCGTCTTCAAGCACCGGATCGACGGCAAGACATTTGGCGACGATGTGATCAGCCTGCCCTTGCACGTCGCCCAAGACGAATGGGCGCTCGGCCACACATTGCTCGGCGGTCGCGAAAATGCTGACGGGCACCTGGAGTTCACGGCAGTCGGCCATCGTGTTCGAGCAACCGATGACCAGCAGCAATGCAGCGATATGTTCCATGGCGGGAAAGTCCTCTCGCCATAGTAACGGTCCACATCAGCCAAAGTTCCTGGCGCGCTGGCCGGGCAGGGAAATAAGACGGCGACAATTGATTCTGTCGCCGGCCGAAACGAGCTGGCCTCAATAGACCAGCTGGTACAGGGCGACCACCACGATCACCGCCACCAAGGCCAACGCAACAAGGCGCAAGGCTCCGTTGGGGACAGGGGCCAGCGGTGGCGCGGATGACTCGGAGTCCTCAAACTCGCCCATGGAAATCCGGGCGGCCTGCTCCAGTCTGTTCATATCGGCAACCGTCAAGGCATTCCCTCCCGCACCATGCTGCAAATCCTGCTGCGGAAATGTTCGGTGATGCAACAGGTTCCAGCGGTATCTGGGAAAAACAGCATCTGCTTTTATGGTGAACAGCTGGTTAAGAAAGCTCGGGTCGCTCAATCCGTCTCGAAATTCCCGTGTGGAACGACAAGGCGGTACTCGAGACGGCCAGCCGCGATTTCGAGCGTCGCCGTTCCGTTCAGTGACGCCGGCACGACCCGTTCGAGTGCGACGCTGCCGAAGCGCTTCTCGCTACGCCTGACATCACTGGCTCCGATTGCCTCGGCCCATGTCAACGACAGGGAGGTTCCCGTGTCGGCGGCGGTCAGGTTGGCTGTAACATTGACGAATCCATCGGGCCGCGACAGGGCGCCATAGCTCACCGAATTGACGGCGAGTTCATGCATCGCAAGGCCGATATGCAGGGCAGCGTTGGGATTGAGATAGGGGTTGGCCCCCTGAAACCTCAGGCTGCGAACCGGATCGCCTCCGTAGCGGCCCACCTGGCCCGATACGAGTTCGCGAAGTGCGGCGCCCCGCCAGTTGGAAGAGGTCACGAGATCCTGGGACGAAGCCAGCGATTGCAGCCGGCCGCGAAAACGTGTCAGGAAATCGCCGATGCTGTCGGAGTAGCGACCGGTCTGGGTGGCTATGCTCTGGATGATCGCCAGCAGGTTTTTCGAGCGATGGCTCACCTCCCGCAACAGCGTCGTCAGGGTCTGCTCACGGCGCTTCTGCTCGGTCGTCTCGACCATCGTGGTGACGACGCCTTGCACCGTGCCGCCGTCGCCGTGGTCGGCATCGATCCAGACCTCAAACCAGCGGCTGCCATCCTCGACGGGAACGCTGATCTCGAGACGTTGGGGGTTGCCGGATGCAATGACGTCGCGCTTGGCCGCGCCGATGCGGTCGGCCTGCGCCTCCGGCAGAATACCGATGCTGTCGGCGGTGTCCGAAACCCAGGGCGCACGCATGTTGCGCGCCCATACGGTTTTCATCTCGCGATCCTGGTAGAGAACGGAAATGCCGGCATTGTGCAACGCGTGAAGAAGGGCGCGGCCGAGCTGCATGCCGCTTTCGGCAGGATGGAGGGCGATGACTTCATCGCTTTGCACGTCCTTCCTGTTTCCGGTCCTGGAACCCATCGGCCAAACTGTCCACCCAATTCAGGCTGAACGGCTCACCGGTGAATGGGTTCCAAAGAGGTTTCCCGAACCCGCCGCCAAAAAACGGTCCGCCGGACGGCGTCCTTTGAAGGACACCGCCCGGCGGTGGCTGGAAACCGTTTGAGGGGTGCGGCTTCCAGTGTTCGGCCGTCCGTCTTTACGAAGCCCTTTTGAACAGGCCCGCAAGAAGCGAAATGACCAGGAAAGCGAGGAAGATGAAAAACAATATCTGCGCTATGCCGGCAGATGTACCGGCGATGCCGCCGAAACCAAGCGCGCCGGCGATGATCGCAACGACGAGAAATACGAGCGCCCAGTAAAGCATGATGCATCTCCTTCGAATGATGCGATAAAAACGTGGGTGGTTGCGGTTTGTTCCCACCCTTTGCCGAAAAAGACCGAGCTTGCAAATCGTTCGGCAGCCGGACGCGCAGGAAATTCGCCCTCACCGCCCGATGCGTGGATCAGGCGGCCCGAAGTGAAGAATTGAAGAATTGAGGAATTGATGAATGGACGATTTTGATGATCTGGAGAAATCGGCGAGCGAGGCTGTCGCCTTCAATTCCTCAATTCCTCCACTCCTCAATTCGCGACTATGCGGCTGCTTTCGCCTGCCGGTCAAAAAACAGTGCCTGGCTGATCAGCGCCTTGACCATGTCGGGATTGAACGGCTTGGTGACCAGGAAGGCCGGTTCCGGTCGCTCGCCAGTCAACAGGCGCTCAGGGAAGGCGGTGATGAAGATGACCGGCACCGACGTCGATGACAGGATCTCGTTCACGGCCTCGATGCCGGAACTGCCGTCGGCAAGCTGGATGTCGGCCAGCACCATCTTCGGCCGTGTCTTGCCGAACATCATCACTGCCTCGGCATGGGTGCGCGCCGTTCCAACGACCCGGTGCCCGAGGCTCTCGACCATTTCTTCGATATCCATGGCGATCAGCGGTTCATCCTCGATGATCAGAACGTCGGTTGCCACCTGGCGGGATATCTCGTTGCTCGCCTGGGCAAGCAGCTCTGAAAACTCCTGGTCGCCGACGTCGAGGATCTCAGCCGCTTCGTCCTCACTAAAGCCTTCGACAGCCACGAGCAGGAACGCCTGACGGGGCCGTGGTGCAATTGCATTCAGATTGGCGGCGGTGCGCTGTTCCCACGCCGATTGCGCCTGCTCCTGTGGGACGCGGATGGCGACCGATGTGAACAGCTTGGCGAAAACCTTGTACAACGCGATGCGGTCGCTCGATGCTTCGGGAAATATCTCGATATCGGCGATGATGGCTTCGAGCATCGCGGCTACCAGCGCATCTCCACTCTCTTGCGACCCGGAAACAGCCCGCGAGAAGCGGCGCAGGAAGGGCAGATGTGGTGCGATGGTGGCGGATAAGCTCATGGTAAGACGTCTCCCTCAGAATGACGTGATTGCGTAGCAGGTCAAGCTGACTGCAAGCCCGAACAATAACGCGGATTTTTTGAAAAAGTTCCGCCTCGACGGAACAAATGCCGGGGAGGGGCGTTTGGGGTCGGGATGGGCAACCAGACGACGGCGCCGCTTGCGTTGTGTTGAGTATGATAAGAGCGGTTTGAGCGCTGGGAATACAAGGGCAAAATGAAGGATATGACGAAAGATATTCTGGCTGGCGCCGAAAGCAGGCGCCGGAACGGTTCTGGTGACGCTCTTGGGCCGAACTCCGAAATCGGACGCAAACTCAAACAATATTACGACGCGCTGGTCTCCGACGATGTGCCGGATCGCTTTTCCCAGTTGCTTAGCCAGCTGGAACAGGCTGAACCCGCACAGAAGAAGGACTGAGGCATGGCCGCGGTCTCACAAGGCTTCAAGACTGATCTGCTTGGGGCAATCCCAAGTCTGCGCGCGTTCGCCGTGTCGCTGACGCAAAATGCCGATAAAGCCGACGACCTCGTCCAGGAAACCCTCGTCAAGGCTTGGGACAAGCATGAGAGCTTCCAGCCCGGCACCAATCTCAAGGCGTGGCTTTTCACCATCCTGCGCAACGAGTTCTATTCTCAGATGCGCAAGCGCGGGCGCGAAGTGCAGGACAGCGACGGTATCATGACGGCCAGGCTTGCCGTTCATCCGGCGCAGCACGGCCAGCTCGACCTGAAGGATTTTCGCGGCGCCCTGGAGCAATTGCCGGAGGACCAACGCGAAGCCATCATCCTCATCGGCGCATCTGGTTTCTCCTACGAGGAGGCCGCCGAGATCTGCGGTTGCGCGGTGGGAACGATCAAGAGCCGCGTCAGCCGAGCCCGTACGCGCCTGCAGGAGATCCTGAAAATATCAGGCGAGGACGAGTATGGTCCGGACGCAATTTCGGCCCAGGTAACGAGCTCGCCGGCGAGCTGACCGCGATCGTGTCTCAAGCGCGTCCGCAGGCCGCGGCGACCGCTTGCACGAGGTCTTCACCCGAATAGGGTTTGCCAACCACCCTGACGCCCGGAAACGATGCCTTGATTTCATCGACATCCGAATAGCCCGACGCAAACACGAAAGGTATGCCTGCCGCGCGCAGCCCGGAGGCGAAATCGATGGTTGAGGCGCCGCCCAGCATCAAGTCGACAATGGCTGCATCGAATCGCGTGGCGACCTCGCGGCCATCGACCTCGGTCAGGTCACGGGCGATCACCACCTCATCGGCGCCATGGTCGCGGCAAAGCTGCTCGACGTCCATGGCGATCAGAAATTCGTCCTCCAGGACCAGAATCCGCAATCCGTCGAGCAATGTGGGCACAGGCAAAGACTCCTTGAAACGCCGGAGTCATGATCGCTAATTCGCTTGCTGTCATTTAAAAAAGACATGTGGCAAGCGGGCGGAACCTCAATCCTTGCAACGCGTTGAAACGCGCTCTCCAAGAGCGGCTTTCGAAGGGGGGTCGAAATGTCGGTTCAGAACAATAGCGCTTTCTCCAGCCGCCAATATCCTTGCGAGAACTGCCCATTGCGGCCGTTGCCGATTTTTCGCGATTTCGAAAAACAGGAACTGGCCTTCATCAGCAAATTCAAGAAGGGCGAACTCGCAGTCGAAAAGGGTGGCACGGTGCTGGTGGAGGGAAGCCATAGCGCCCATCTCTACACGGTGCTCTCCGGCTGGGCGTTTCGCTACAAGCTGTTGCTGGACGGCCGCCGCCAGATTCTCAACTATCTCATGCCCGGTGATCTGATTGGCCTGCAAGGCAGTGTGATGGGCGAGATGCAGCATTCCGTGGAGGCACTGTCGCCGATGCTGCTGTGTGTTTTCGAGCGCGAATATCTGCATGAGCTGTACCGCAATCATCCCGGGCTGGCCTATGACATCACCTGGATCGCATCGCGTGAAGAGCGGATGCTGGACGAGAATCTGCTCAGCCTCGGGCGCCGCAGTGCGATCGAGCGCGCTGCCTATCTCATCGCCTTCATCGGCAGCCGCGCCAAGGTTGTCGGACTGAATGGCAACCAATCCGTCCAGATACCGATCACGCAACAGCACATCGCCGATACGCTTGGCCTGTCGCTGGTTCACACCAACAAGACGATCCGTAAGCTGATGGATCGCAAGCTGATCGTCTGGCGCGACGGCGGCTGCGTGGTTTCCGACAATGAAGGGCTCAAGCGGCTCGCCGGCTGGGAAGGGCTGGGTGAAGCGCGCCGGCCATTAATCTGAGGAAGCGTGTTTTGCCGGAGCCGGCGGACCGGGTGCGCGCCGATGCGTTTTCGGCTACTTTGTCCCCGATGCCGGAACCTTGAGACGCGCAGCGCGTTTGAAACCAAGCAATCACAAGGAGTTAAGCCATGGCCACTGCCGCAGGAAAGACCGCAAACGACGCCCGTGCAAATGCGGACCTGGAAGCCGACATCAGGCAGTTGAAGGCCCACATCGACAAGCTCACCAAACAACTGGCCAAGACCGGCGAGCATGGCTATGGCACCGCGCGCCGCGCAGCCACGGAAGGGGTCGAGCAGTTGCGTGCGCAGGGCGAAGCAGCCTTTGACAGCCTGCGCAGCAATGCCAAGGACATCGAAGCGCAGATGATGGCAAGCGTGCGTGAAAAGCCGGTGACGTCACTGGCGATCGCCGCCGGCGTAGGCTTCCTTTTCGCGCTCATCGCGCGTCGCTAGTCGCGCTCCGGATGGGAATGTTGGCAACCCTGATCTCGGGCCTCGCCTCGGGGGAAACCGTGGCCGCCATACACCGGGCGCGCACGGCGGCAATCGTCTATGTGATCGCCCTGGCCGCCGCACTTTGCGGTCTCGGCTTTCTTGTCGGGGCCGCCTATATCTGGACGGCGCTGCGCTATGGGCCGCTTGCCGCGGCACTGGGGTTTGGCGTCGGTTTCCTGGTGCTTGCCGGACTTATCCTGCTGATCTACCGGATCTCCGCAGGCTCACGCGCCCGGCGCCGGGCGCAGCGCCGCAATGCCGACATGAAGGCGATCGGCATCACCGCCGCACTCGCCGTGCTGCCGAGCCTGCTCAAGGGAAAAGGCGGTCTCGGCGTCATTCTTGGGCCGGCCGTGGCGCTCGCGGCCTACGCCATCTACCGCGAGAATGTGAAATCCGACGATCTGGATGAGAGCGAGCGGAGATAGAGCTGTTGGGAGAGGTCACTTTGACAACTCTTCCAGCGGCATCGAGATTTCGGCAAACACGCCCTCCGGCCGGAATTCATGGGTCACTTCGCTGGAAATGACCTTGGCCAGGCTGCGGCGAATGAGGATCGAGCCGAAGCCGTGCCGATCCGGCGGAGCGACTTGCGGGCCGCCGCTTTCGCGCCAGGTCAGCACAAGACGCCGGGCATCCCTCCTGCCTTGCGTCCTCCAGCCGAGGTCGACCCTGCCTGACGGCACCGACAGCGACCCATATTTCAGCGCGTTGCTGGCGAGTTCATGCAGGATCAGGCCAAGCCCGACGGCCTGGTCGGGCGACAGCAGCAGGTCGTCGCCGGAGATCGTCATGCGCGGCTGCTCGGCCGTTTCGAAAGGTTTGACCTCGATCTGGACGAGTTCACTGATGCCGATGCCACGCCACTCGCGGTCCGACAACAGATTGTGGGCGATGCCCAAGGCCTGAAGCCTGGCGCCGAAGGCCTCAAGGAACTGGCTTGGCTGGCGGGCATGGCGTACGGTCTGCGTTGCCAGCGCCTGGACGGTTGCCAAAGTGTTCTTGACGCGATGGTTGAGCTCACGCAGCAGCAGCCGTTGCCGTTCGTCGCCGAGCTTGCGCTCGGAGATGTCGTAGTTGACGCCGAAGATCAAGGTCGGCTTGCCGTCGCCGTCACGCTCGATGACACGGCCGCGCGTGGCGAGCCAGCGCGGCGGATGAAAGCCCTTCACCCGGTATTCGCCGAAATAGTCGTCGCTGCCGGTCAGGGCGTCGCGAAAGCGGGTTTCGGTCTGGTAGACGTCACGCGGATCGATGGCGGTGAGGATGTCACGTGCGCGCAGCCGGTTGGAGCGCGGCAGGCTGAACAGCTCCGACATCAATGTGTCGCATTCGATGATATCGGTGCGGATATCCCATGCCCAACTGGCGAGCGACGCCGCATCGAGTGCGATGGCGCGTCGTTTTTCCTCGCGAACCAGTGCGGCCTCGGCGATCGCGCCGCTGCGGGTTGCGTCCTTGAGGGTGAACAGGCTGGCAGCGAGGCCGGCGAGCGACTTCAGCTGGTCGAGCTCGGCGTGGGATGGAAAACCATGCGGCGAGCGGTCGAGCACGCACAGCGTGCCGATGCGGGCACCTGCCACAACCATCGGCGCGCCGGCATAGAAGCGGACATGGTGCTTTCCGGTGACCAGCGGGTTGGTCTTGAAACGGGGATCCGTCGTTGCATCCACCACCACCATCGGTTCGTCGCCGGCGGCAATCGCATGGGCGCAGAAGGAGACGTCGGTCGCGGTTTCGGCCTCGTCCAGGCCGAAGCAGGATGTGAACCACTGCCGTTCGAGGTCGACGAGCGTGACCAGGGCCATCGGCACCTGCATCACCGCCGCGGCAAGGCTGCTGACGCGGTCGAAATCGGGATCGGCCGCCGTATCCAGCATCTCCAACCCGTGCAGCACGGCGAGCCGGTCAACATCCTTGACTGCGCGCGCAACTTCGGCCGGCAGCTCGGGCACTGTTTGCGTCTTGCCAGTCACCCCACTTGCCTCGTCCCGGTCTTCGCCGCCGCCTGCTTGCGCTGGTGCAAGGCCAGCGCGCTTTTCCGGAACCATCCTAGCGAGGAACCGTTACCCGACCATGATTTGCCGAGCGCGCCAGCTGGTGCAGAATGAGACAGGGATCGAGCATGGCCAAGATCATTCCAGAAAACAAGGCGCGGCAGGGGCGATGGGGCTGGCATGGATTTCGAATCCTGATCGCCGCATTGCTTCTGGTGTTTGCTGCGTGGGGCATTGCCGAGATTTATGGTGTGTTGATCAAGGCGCCAACCAGCGATGAACAGCATGTCCCCACGCCCAGCACCACCGAGCAGGCTCCTGCTGGCTAAAGCCGGTTTGTTCGTTGCAACGCATCGCATCAGGCGGCTCTCGATTGGGCCGCGCTCGCCGGCACCAGCACATTCAGCGCGCCAGGCTGGATTTCGATTACCGTTTCACGGTCAAGCCTGACCAATTCGCCGTCCATCACAGCGCGAAACTTGCGGCTGCTCGAATGGATTTTCAGCACCGTTCTGTTCGTCTGGTGGATTTCGACATGTTCGTTGTCGCGCCATTTGCCGCGCGCCACGTTGAAGAAAAACTTGACCAATTCGGCGCGCTGCTTCGCCACCGTGACATAGACACCGAGCACGCCGCCCGCCGGATTGTCGGCGTAAGGCAAATGGCCTTCGCCGAACAAATTGTTGGTGATGCCGATGCCGGTGATGCGTGCCGCCATTTCGGCTTCGCCGATGCCGAGCGTCACATTCATCGCAGGTGGATTGTTGATCGTCGCCCAAGCCGCTTTGGCCGAGGCGCGGATCTTTCCCAACCGCGAACCGAACTCCATCTTCTGGCGCAGTTGCACCATCTTCGCATGCATGCCGATCGAGAACTGATGTATGAAAGGTTGGCCATTGGCGGTCGCCACGTCGACCGCGATGATTTCGCAGTCGGCGAAGGATTTCAGCGCTCCATCGAGTGACTGCGGAATGCCCAACCCCCGCGCGAACAGGTTCATGGTGCCGGCCGGCAATATGGCAAGCGCCTTCTTCGTGCCCATCAGCCGCGCGGCCGCGGCGGAAATGGTCCCATCGCCGCCACCCGCCAGCACGACGTCGACAGAGCGACGCGAAGCCGCGCTGTCGAGCGTTTCCACCACGTCCTTGCCGGCGACAATTTCGATGCTGAGCGAGTGCCCTGCCGTCTCCAGCGTCTGATGCATCCTGTCGGAGAAGGCGACGAGGTCGGTGGTGCGCAAAGTGCCGCCATCCCGGTTCAGCACCGCTGCGAATTTCATACCCCGCTCCATCATGTCAGCCAAAAAGCGGCCGGGACACGCCCAGCCGATGGCGGAAACGCGGCGGCGACGGAAAGGTTCCCTTGACACGAAGGGGCTTCTAAGCCGCTCGATCATTTCTGTGATTTCGATTTCCGGACGGCGCGGTTTTGTCGGAACAACAGACTGGTCACAACGTTGTGAACCTGTAGATGCCGCGTCCGACTTTCCGGCGAAGACGCGGCGCACGAGATCAGGCACGAGGAGAGACTATCATGATCCGCAATCTTTTAGCCACGACCGCACTCGCAACACTGATCGCGACGGGCGCATATGCGCAGAGTGCGACGACCCCGGCGCCGGCACAGAGCCCAGCCGTTCAGGAGTCAGGCGCCGCGACGGTCCGCGCAGAGGGCAGCATCGTCACCAACATCATCGGTGAATCCGTCTACAACGGCACTGGCGATGATGCCGAGAACATCGGCAATGTCAGCGACGTCGTCTTCGACAAGGATGGGCAGGCGAAATCCGTTGTCATCGACGTTGGCGGTTTTCTGGGTGTCGGTGCCAAGAGCGTCGCCTTCGAGTACGGCAAGCTGCAGTGGGCCGAAAAGAATGGTGACCGCTGGCTGGTAGCCCAGACGACCAAGGACGAGTTGACCGCTCAGGCGGAATTCGACAGCCAGCCCTACAGTCCGGCCCCCGCACCTGCGGCATCGACCGACGCGACCGCACCTACGGCACCTGCTACGACGGATACGGCACAAAAGCCGGCCGACATGAACGCCGCTCCGGCGGAACCGGTAAAGCGCGCGGACGGTAACCTTGCCACCAACATCATCGGTGAAGACGTATATAACGGAACCGGTGATGACGCGCAGAATATCGGCGATGTCAACGACATCGTGCTGACCAAGGAAGGCAAGGCCGAGTCCCTGGTCATCGGCGTGGGCGGTTTCCTTGGCCTCGGCGCCAAGAATGTCACCTATGATTTCTCTAAGGCGCAGTGGGCCGAGAAGAATGGCGACCGCTGGCTGGTGGCCCAGACCACCAAGGAAGAGCTGCAGGCGCAGCTCGATTTCGACCGCAAGGCCTATGATCCGGCGCCGGCCACGACGGCTTCCAACGAGCCTGCGGCCACCGCTCCGGCTGCTGTGCCGTCCGACACGACGGCTCCTGCTGTCGCTCCGGCAGATAAGACCGCCGAAGCTCCGGCAGCGACCACCCCTGACGCCTCGGCTCCCGACCAGACACAGACTGCCGCCATCGACAAGTCGACGTTGACCGAGATGCCGGTCGGCGAGATTCGTGCCGATGACCTGAAGGGCACGACTGTCTACGGCGCAAACGACGCCAGGGTAGGCGAAATCGGCGATGTCGTGCTTGCGCCTGACAACAAGACGGACGCGGTGATCGTCGACGTTGGCGGCTTCTTAGGCGTCGGTGAAAAGGAGGTCGCGGTTGGTATGGATAATCTCAAATTCATGACCGACAAGGACGGCAACAAGTACCTCTACACGACCTTCACCAAGGAGCAGCTCGAGGCTCAAACCGCCTATGACAAGGGCAGCTATGCTGAGCAGCGCGATCAGCAGCGCATGATCGTAAGGTAATTCTGTTCAGCCCAATGAAGCCCGCGCTGGCAACGGCGCGGGCTTTATTTATGTGTGGCCAGGTTGCAGGCCAGCGGCATGGCCGACGAGGCCGTTCTGGGTCAATTCGGCCAGTGCCAACGACTGATCGAG
>NZ_RZOM01000540.1:0-4089 GCF_003999175.1 Mesorhizobium sp. M7A.F.Ca.ET.027.03.2.1
TCGGCCGCTGCCGCTGCGGGTGTCCCTGTGGTGCCTGGCTCGGCTGGCCGGGTCGAGGGCCTCAAGGCTGGCCACGAGGTGCTGACCGCAACCGGTTTTCCGGTGATGATCAAGGCGGCGGCAGGCGGCGGCGGGCGGGGCATCCGCATCGCCAACTCGCTCGCCGAGTTCGAACAAGCCTTTCCTCAGGCCGAAGCAGAAGCCCTCGCCGCCTTTGGCGACGGTGGCCTCTACATGGAAAAAGTGATCGGCAAGGCCCGCCATATCGAGGTGCAGGTGCTGGCAGACGGAAGCGATGCCATTCACTGCTATGAGCGGGAGTGCTCGCTGCAGCGGCGACGCCAGAAGGTTTGGGAGGAGGCGCCGTCGCGCGCACTTTCAGACAGGCTGCGCGAGGATCTCTGCGCTTCGGCGGTCGCTTTGGCCAAGGCGGTCAAATACTCTGGTGCCGGCACGGTAGAGTATCTTTATGACGATGAAGCAGATCGCTTTTACTTCATCGAGATGAACACCCGTATCCAGGTCGAGCACCCGGTCACCGAAGCGATCACCGGCATCGACCTCGTTGCGGAGATGCTTCGCATCGCCGGCGGCGAGAAGCTGCAGATTCGGCAAGGCGATGTCTCCGTCAAGGGGCATGCGATCGAAGTCCGACTCAATGCCGAAGACCCGGCGAAGGAGTTCGCTCCATTCCCCGGGCAGGTGGCCGAGCTTCGCATTCCCGGCGGTCCGGGCGTACGCTTCGATTCGATGCTCTACCAAGGCTATCAGGTGCCGCCCTTTTATGATTCGCTGCTTGCCAAGCTGATCGTGCATGCAGAAACGCGCGAGGCGGCGATAGTGCGCCTGATCCGCGCGCTCAACGAGTTGAAGATCGGCGGGCTCAAGACCACCAAGCCGCTGTTTCTTGCGCTGGCCGCCGATCCGGCGGTACGGGCGGGAGACGTGCATACCCGCTGGCTGGAAGGCTGGCTCATCGAAAACGCCGCAACATTGGCGGGTTAAGGAGGACCGATGTCGATACGATTCAACTTCGGCGGTGACGAACATATCTTCGGCGAGGTGTCCGAAGAAATGTCGCTCACCTCCTTCTTTACCGGCCTTTCGATGACCAACGCGGTGCGTACGGCAGGCATCCGAGGTGTCACCGAGATCTGCCCAGCCAACGCCAGCTTCCAGATTCGCTTCAACCCCGACATCGTCAAGCCGCAGGATTTGCTCCGCGAACTGAAGTCGATGGAAGAGGCGGCCTCGAAGGCGGACCCGGAGCTGAAGACCCGGATCATCGAACTGCCGGTTTATTTCCAGGATCCATGGACGCGTGAAACCTGCCTGCGCTTCCGCGAGCGCCATCAGGACCCCTCCTCCACCGATCTTGAATATTCGGCACGCATCAACGGCTACGCCACGGTGGAAGAGTTTATCACGGCCTATTCCGGCCAGCCCTGGTTCGTGTCCATGGTCGGCTTCGTCGCCGGACTCCCCTTCCTGTACCAGATGGTTGAGCGCAAGAAACAGATTCAGGCGCCGAAATACTTGCGTCCACGCACCGACACTCCCAAGCTCACCATTGGCCATGGCGGCTGCTTTGCAGCGATCTATTCGGTGCGCGGCGCTGGCGGCTACCAGATGTATGGCATAACCCCGGCTCCGATCTACGACCCGACCAGGAAGGTGCGCTACCTCTCAGATGATATGTGCCTGTTCAAGCCAGGCGACATCGTCAAGTTCAAGGCCATTGGCCGCGATGACTACGACGCCACGCTGGAGGAAATCGAAGCCAATCGGTGGCAGCCGACGGTTCGCGAGTGCACCTTCAGCCTGAAGGACTTCAACAGCGATATTTACGGCACCAATGCAAAGCTGATGGAGCTTATCAATGGCCGTTAAGGTAATCTCTCCCGGCCTCTCCACTTCCGTGCAGGATCTTGGCCGACCGGGCCACTACCATGTCGGCATTCCAGAAGGTGGCGGCATGGACCGCTTTGCCACACGCATCGCAAACCTGCTTGTCGGCAACGATCCGGGTGCCGCGGTGCTCGAAGCCACCTTCATGGGCCCCGAACTCGAATTCACCCAATCCGCGGTCGTCGCCGTCACGGGAGGAGAACTCCCCCCCAAACTCAATGGCGAGGAACGGCCGACCTGGGAAAGTTTTCCGGTGAAGGCCGGTGACCGGCTTTCCTTCGGCTTCCTCAAGGGCGGCGCGCGCGCTTATCTGGCCGTCTCCGGCGGTATCGACGTACCCGTGGTTCTCGGTTCGCGCTCGACTTACATTCTGGGCGCACTCGGCGGCCATCAGGGCCGCACGCTGAAGGCGGGTGATGAGCTTCCCCTCGGCGAGGGTTCCGGCAAAGCCGGTCTTTCACTGCCTGCAAATCTGCGCCGCGCGGGCAATAGTCCGGCGGAACTCAGAATGCTTCCCGGCATGTACTGGCATCGGATCACTGAAGCTGCCGGCACTCGGTTCTTTGAGGAAACCTGGAAGGTCGCACCCGAAGCCGACCGCATCGGCTATCGCTTCCGGGGTGGGACGCCGCTGGAATTCGTCGAGCGCGAGCAGCCTTTCGGTGCGGGCTCCGACCCCTCGAACATCGTCGATGCCTGCTATCCCTACGGATCCGTCCAGGTGCCGAGTGGCACGGAGCCGATCGTTCTTCACCGGGACGCGGTTTCGGGTGGCGGGTACATGATGCTGGGCGTGGTGATATCGGCCGACATGGACCTTATCGCCCAGCTCCAGCCGCACACCCCGGCGCGCTTCGTTCCGGTGACGCTGGAAGACGCGCTTGCCGCGCGAACCGAACAGCGCGCCGCGCTGGCGCGTGCTGAAGGGCATCTGGCCGGCTGACGTCAGCCGGGAAAATGCCGGCGGAGGAGCCGGTGGCGAGGAGATCGGCCGGCCAAAACCGACCGTGCGTGGCGGAAGACAAAATCCGGTGCGCGAAACGACAAGACGACGCCGGGCAACGGCGTGAATTTGGCACCCGAGCAGTCCGCTAGAGACCGCCGGAACCGACAGGGGAAGACATTTGCAACGTGACTGGCCGCAAGGCCGGATGCTTCGCGCCTTTCCGTCGGTAGAAAGAAGGAAAGGGTCATGAGTCATCTGAGCGCGGAGAACGTCTCGGTATCGTTTGCGGGGCTGAAGGCCCTGTCATCGGTAGACCTCCAAATTACGCCCGGCCGCATCAGTGGCCTCATCGGCCCGAATGGCGCTGGCAAGACCACGCTCGTCAACGTGCTGACCGGCTTCCAGGCACCGACGGAAGGCACCATCAAGCTCGACGGGGCAGCACTCACAGGTCTCAAGCCGCATCAGGTCCGGCGGCGCGGCATTGCCCGCACCTTCCAGGGTGGGCGGCTCTTCCGCGACCTGCCTGTGCTGGACAATTTGGAGGTAACCGGCGTTGGTCTGGGAATGAGCCGGCGCGCTGCCATCGCCGAAGCGGAAGCGATGCTCGACTGGATAGGCATCGGTGCGCTGGGCACCCGCATCGCCGGAACGTTGCCATATACGGACGAGCGCCGCGTCGCCATTGGCCGCGCCCTGATGGGACGGCCCGCGTACATCCTGCTCGACGAGCCCGCGGCTGGCATGAGCGCGCTGGAGGCGCGGGAGCTTTCGGCCCTGATAAGACATATCGCCAGCGATCTCGGCTGTGGTGTCCTGCTCATCGAGCACAATGTCGGGCTGGTGCTCGGCCTTTGCCAGCATATCGTCGTGCTCGATTCCGGAGCGATCATCGAGGAAGGCCCGCCTGCCGCGATCCGCGACAGCGAGAAGGTGCGCCACGCCTATATGGGCACGGCCACGAACACCGACCTGCCTGTGCTGGAGGCGATGGAATGAGCCTGCTCGCCCTTTCCGATATCACCATCCGCTACAGCCGTCTCACGGCGGTCCGAAATGTCTCCTTCTCCATGGACGAGGGAGAAATCCTGTTCATCACCGGCCCGAACGGAGCCGGGAAGTCTTCGCTGCTGCGCGCGATCGCCGGTGTTACGCCGGTGGCGGGCGGCCGGATCGACCTTGCAGGTCATGAGATCACCGGCCAGGCGCCGGAGAACATCGCCCGGCTCGGATTC
>NZ_RZOM01000541.1:0-4088 GCF_003999175.1 Mesorhizobium sp. M7A.F.Ca.ET.027.03.2.1
GCGCCGGCACTGGTGGTGACGCTGAAGCCGTTTGCGACGCGAGAAATCTCCAGCACTTCCTCGCCGGTGCGGATCACGCCGCCGCCGGCCTTGAGCGCGGAGGCTGAAGCCGCAAGCATCTTTCCCGTGTCGACATCGAGCGCGCCGGGTTCATGCACGCCGCCGCAGGTGGTTGCCGTGGCGATGACCGGCACCAGCGCGGTGACTTCTGCTGCTGACAGGCGCCGTACGCTCGGCACCAGCGCCTGCATCTCGGCCGCCATGCGGTCGACGGCTGCACTGTCTTCGACACCGCCGACGTGCAGCGCGCCGCGCCGGTGGGCGGCGAAGCCGCCATTGATGATCGCCTGTCGGCTGGCCAGCGACAGCGCCCGCACCAGCGCATTGCCATAGGTTTCGGAAAACAGCGCCGCGGAGCGGCCGCTGGCGTGATAGCCGAGATGCGGCTCGCGCTCGAGCACGGTGATCTCGGCCCAGGATTGCACGGCCGCCGCCAGCGAAAGGCCGGCAATGCCGCCGCCGATGACGACGATTCTTTGGAGAGACTTGGACTGCATGTCCTAGGGGTAGAAATAATTTCGTATCCAGTCAATATTTAGCGTATAAGAAAATTGTAGCGTTGTTGATGGCGGCAGGGAGTTGGACTACCTAGGGTGAAGAAGCGGCCCGGTGGCCGCGCCAGGAGCTGACGATGTCGGAGCAACCGAACCTCGGTGATTGTCTGCGCGGCTTGAGGAAGACGCATGGCTGGACCTTGCAGGAGGTCAGCACGCTGACCGGCGTCGCGGTGTCGACGCTGTCCAAGGTCGAGAACGACCAGATGTCATTGAGTTACGACAAGCTGCTGCAGATCTGCGAGGGGCTGGGCATCCATGTCACCGAGCTGCTGAGCGGCGACCGCAAGCAGCCGTCTGCGCGCACCCGCCGGTCGGTGACCTCTCAGTCCAACACGCTGCGCCAACTGACCCGCAACTACGATTACCGCTATCTGGCCACCGATCTGGTGCGCAAGCGCATGGTGCCGATCCACGCCTATGCGCGCGCCCGCACGCCGCAGGAATTCGGGCCGCTGACCAGGCATGCCGGCGAGGAATTTTTGATCGTGCTCAAGGGCGAGATCGAGCTGCACACTGACCAGTACGCGCCGGTGCGGCTGAAACAGGGCGACAGCGTCTATATCGATTCCACTATGGGTCACGCCTACCTGTCGGTGTGCGAGGGCGACGCCGAGATGCTGTGCGTCTGCTCCGGCGACGAGCCTGACATGGAGGGCGCGCTGCTGAGCGTGCTGGAGACGGTGGAGGGGTAGGGGCTGGTCCCAACCCTCCACGTTGGTGCCGCCCCTCATCTGGCTGCCGCCATCTTCTCCCGTAAACCGGGAGAAGGACGATCCTATCGACGGGCGGCGCTGGCTCCAACAATTGAGCGGCTCCGCTACAGCGCAACTACACGTCCCATTCCCCGCCGAACCGCCTCGCGGTAGGCGAGGTCGGCGGCCACCATGTCTTCCATGGCGACGCCCATGGCCTTGTAGACGGTGACCTGATCGGCGCTGACCCGTCCCGGCCGCCGCCCGAGCAGCATGTCGCCGAGCTCGATTCCGGCTTTCGGATCAATGCCCGCCAGTTCGCAAGAGCCGACCGGCGTCTGGGCAAAGGCGTCCCTGGTCTCGACGAACAGGCTGGCCCGGCCAATAAGCTCGACCGGCAACTCGCCACCGGGCGGTGCGACGCCAACCGACGAGACATGGGTGCCCGGCCGCACCCATTCGGCCGAGATCACCGGCGCATAGGAATGCGTTGCCAGGCAGACGACGTCGGACGAACGCACCGCGGCCTCTATATCGGCGACGGCAACGACGCCGGGATGTTGCGCGGCAAGCGCCTGCGCATCGGCGAATTCCTTCGAGACGACGCGGATCTCGGTGAAGTCGCGCACCAGCGGCAGAAGATGCAGATGCTGGCCGGCCTGCACACCGGCGCCGACCACCGTCGCGACCTTGGCGCCGCGGCGGGCGAGTTCACGCACCGAAAGCACGGCCGAGCCGGAGGTGCGCACGGCGGTGATGTAGGTGCCGTCCATGACGCAGACCGGCATGCCCGTCTGCGGGTCGAACAGATGGATGGTGGCGAGGTGGCTGGGGATGCCTTTGGCGACGTTGCCCTCGAAGACGTTGACGATCTTCACCGTCAGATGCATGCCCGCTATCCATGCCGACATCGCCAGCGAATAGCCGGCCTGCGGAACATCGAGCTGCGGCCGTGCCGGATTGACCACCTTGCCGCCGGACAAGGCCTTGAAGCCGCCAGCGAGCACGTCGAGAAGCTGGCGCAGGTCGATGCAGGTTTTCACCTCGGCCTCGCTCAGGATGAGTACGGGCATGTCACCCTTGGCCTGGGCGCTGCGGGAGATCGATATCGCTGATGTCATGGGATACGCTTTCGTTGTCGGTTGCACGACAACGGTATTGCGGTCTGGGAGCGTGATGAAATATACTGCTTTTGCTATTTTGGCGTGATTATCACGTTTTTTCCGGTCAAAAAGTGTGAATCCTGAAATGGACGATCTCGACCGTATCGACCGCTCGCTGCTGCGTTTGTTGCAGGAGGACGGCCGCCGCACGACGCTCGATCTGGCGCGCCGGGTCGGTCTGTCGCCGACGGGGGCGACGCAGCGCGTCAAGCGGCTGTTCGCCGAAGGCTTCATTCGCGCCGTGCGCGCGGTGCTCGATCCTGCTCGGATCGGGCAGGCGCAGCTCGTCTTCATCGAGGTGCGGCTCGACCACACGGCGCCGCATGTGTTCGACCGCTTCGCCGAGGCGGTTCTGCGGGCGCCCGAGATCATCGAATGCCACATGGTGGTCGGCGGCTTCGACTATCTGGTCAAGGCGCGCATCGCCGACATGGCGATGTTCCAGGATTTCCTGCAGCGCGTCATCCTGCCGCTGCCCGGGGTGCGGGAGACACACACCTACGCTTCAATCGCCAATGTGAAGCCCGACGCCTTGCTGCCGATCTAGAGCGGCGGCCTTTCTCCCGCATCCAGCAACCATTGCCGCACGGCTTGCGTCGGCTCGGGGTGGCGCTGTTTTCTCGGCATCACGACATAAAAATCCTGCGTGCCGCGCATTTCGCCGCTGACGGGCTGAACCAGGCGGCCCGTGGCGAGATCAGCGGCTACGAGGAAGCGGCTGGCCAGCGCAATGCCCTGGCCGGCGACGGCCGCGTCGATGGCCAGGCCCGTCTGGTTGAAGCGCATCCGTTTCAATTCGGTCGTCATCTTCAGGCCGACCGCTTTCTCCATGAATTCCGGCCACAGATTGTGGGCATCGTGCAGCAGCACATGGTGCTGGATTTCGGAGGCTGCGATTTCAGCAACACCTTCCGGCAGCAAGGCCGGGCTGCAGACGGCGACGATCTGCTGGGGAAACAGCAGGTCGACGATCAGCCCAGCGCCGAAGGGCGGGCGGCCTTGCCTGACCGCGATGTCGACGCCATCGGCTTGAAAGCTCGATAGGCTCTCGCTGGCCAGCACGCGCAAATCGACCAGCGGGTTGTGCGCGACGAAGTCGTGCAATCTCGGGATCAGCCATTTGGTAGCGAAGCTCGGCGTCACGCTGATCGTCAGCCGCGCCGGCTCGGGACGAAGCAGCAGCGTCGCCTCCGAGATCAGGTCGAAGGCGCGGCGGATATTGGGGACATAGGCGCGGCCCTCATCGGTCAGCGCCAGGCCGCGCGGCAGCCGCTCGAACAGCTTTGTGCCGAGATCGGCTTCCAGCCCGCGAATGTGCTGGGCGACCGCCCCTTGCGTGACATTCAGCTCTTCGGCGGCGATGCGGAAGTTGAGATGACGCGCCGAGGCTTCGAAGGCGCGCAGCGCATTCAACGGCGGCAGGCTGAGGAAGGCTTCGGGCATGCAGGAGTTTTTCTACAGGTTGATTTCAGGCATTCTGGTTCGAACCAGCGGGGAAAACCAGCTATATCAGCGCTCAGCTCCCGAAAACACCGCTTGCGGTGCCCGCAAGCCCTGAGAGGAAAATCCGATGAGTGTAGAAAAAGTAGCTGTGGTGGTGGCCGGCGGCAGCGGCA
>NZ_RZOM01000542.1:0-4087 GCF_003999175.1 Mesorhizobium sp. M7A.F.Ca.ET.027.03.2.1
GGTGCAAGCCAAGCGCCACTGACACGTCCGGTTTCTCGGCGCAGAGGTTTTTATCGCTTCGTCATCCTCGGGTCTGCGCTGCGTCGCTGCGCTCCTGCTTCGCCCATTGATGACGAAGGTGGGTGACGCCTCGGCCCATCGAGAAGGTGTCGACATTTTCTTTGCGGGCGATGTCGGTTTGCGGTTCATCGGCTCGTCCTTGGGACGGAAGCCAGATCAAACGCAGGACGCCATCATGACCATCAAGCTCGACATCGCCCCCAACAACGACCGTGAACTGGTTCTCGCCCGCATCATCGATGCACCGCGCGAAAACGTCTATCGCTGCTGGACTGACCCGAAACTGATTACGCGCTGGTTCTCGCCAAAGCCGTGGACGACGCCGCGCGCCGAGATGGATGTGCGCACCGGCGGGTCGAGCCTTGTCGTCATGGCTAGCCCGGACGGCAACGAATTCCCCAACCCGGGAGTCTTCCTCGAAGTCGTTCCCGGCAGGAAGATCGTCCTCACCGACGCCTACACAGAGGCTTGGCAGCCTTCGGAAAAGCCGTTCATGACCGTCGCGCTGACCTTCGAGGACGAGGGCAATGGCAAGACCCGCTACATCGCTCGGGTCAGGCACTGGAGCGTCGCCGACCGCGAACAGCATGAGAAGATGGGTTTCCACGAGGGTTGGGGACAGTGCGCCGACCAGCTCGAAGAACTCGCCAAAACGCTTTGATCCGCATGACGCTCTGATACCGGCATGACGAGAGGAGATCGATATGTCCAAAACCCTGTTTTCGCCATTCTTGCTTCGGTTGCAGCGCTCGTTGGCTGCCCAGGCACCACCAATGCGGAGGAGAAAAAACCCGCCATGACGACTGAGACGAACGCACTGCCGAAGCCGGAAAAGTCCGGCCTGCTGCCGATCAACGGCCTGAATTATTATTATGCCATCTATGGTAAGGGCGAGCCGCTGCTTCTGCTGCATGGCGGTCTCGGCACCACGGATATGTTCGCGCCGATCCTGCCGAAACTTGCCGAAAACCGCACCGTCATCGGCGTCGACCTGCAGGGTCACGGTCGCACCGCGCTGGGCGACCGCCCATTCACCGTGGAGGCGATGGGCGACGACATGGCCGCCATCGTCAAGGCGCTCGGTTACGATCAGGTCGATGTCATGGGCTATTCGCTGGGCGGCGGCGTCGCCTTCCGCATGGCCGCCCAGAATCCCGAAGCGGTGCGCCGCCTCGTCCTGGTATCGACCGGCTACGCCACGGACGGCTTCTATGACGAGATGCGTCCCCAGCAGGCACAGGTGAGCGCGGCCGCGGCTGAGTTCATGAAGGAGACGCCGATGTACAAATCCTACGTCGCCGTGGCGCCGCATCCTGAGGAGTTCCCGAAGCTCCTCGATGCGCTGGGCGGCTTCATGCGTCAGAACCGCGACTACGCGGCCGACGTCGCCAAGCTGAAGATGCCGGTCATGCTGGTCTATGGCGACAGCGATATGTACAAGCCCGAACACGAGATCAAGTTCTATCAGATGCTCGGCGGCGGGCTGAAGGATGCCGGCTGGATGCGCGAGAACCTGTCGCAAAACCGCCTGGCGATCCTGCCCAACCGCACCCACTACGACACTTTCTTCGCCCCCGAACTGACGGCCGCCGCGCTGCCGTTCCTCAACGGCCAGACCAAGGTCAAAACCTGGGACGAGGTCGTCGGCGAAACGGAGTGAACGCCAAGGCCGCCGGCTGTTAGCGGGCAGCCGCTTTCCGTGGCTGCCATGACGGCTTTCGGCGTCATGGCTTCACCCCCACTCGCATGGCTCGACGATCCCACGGTTTTCAAGCCGCAAATGCATATTTTCACGGGCTCGAAGCAGCCCTGGGTGGTGCTCGATGACAGCCTGCCGAAATACGAAGGCGCCCCTCCGCCAGGCTGATTTTTCCCTTCTCCCCTTGTTGTGGAAGGAGTGGATCGACGCGCAGCGCCAAGGGCCAGGGGAGAGCGCAAGCATGGCCAAAATTTAATCCAAATCGACACGAGATAGCCGGCAAAGCGTCATTGGCGGGCCATCATTGTCTCCCTATTTATGGGTCGCGGGTACGGCATTCGAGGAGACGACGGATGAACGACAGCATCAGCACCCTGGACGAGCTTTTGAGCGATCCGATGGTCCTGCTTGTGATGGAGCGCGATCGTGTGCGCCCCGAACAGGTGCGCATGCTGCTCGAACGGGCTCGCCGGCCTTCGACCGATGAGCCCGAAGTGCCGCCGGCGCATGTGATCGCCAGGACATGCCAGAAACTCTGGCTCTGCCCGTAGTCGCTTTGCGATTTTCGCTGTGTATCTCAAGCCGGCTCCAAGGTGGGCCGGTTTCGAACGGCGTGCACTTCGGCACGCCAGCTTACAAATCCGTAAATTGATTATCCGGCCCATGACGATAAGGCTTGCCCAGGATTGACCGATGGTCGGTCCACGCAACTCCGATCTCTCATGCACGGAATTCGATTTTGGCCGATATCTGCACACAAGGCCTGGATACGGGCTTCGTCGGCCTGGGGTTCGCCAAGGTGGCGTTCCTCGGCGTGGTGCAAGGCATCACCGAACTGTTGCCGATTTCCTCGACCGCCCATATGCGCATCGTGCCGGCCGTGCTCGGCTGGCAGGATCCTGGCTCCGCCTTCTCCGCCGCCATGCAACTCGCGGCTCTTGCCGCGGTGGTCAGCTATTTCTGGAGTGATGTCAGGAATATCCTGTTTGGTTCTTTCAACGCTCTGGCGCGACGCGATTTCGCCGACCGGCATTTCAAGCTGGCGCTCTGGATCGTGCTGGCGACGATCCCGATCGTCATCGCCGGCGTGGCGCTGTCTGGCGTGCTCAACGCCTGCAATTCGCCGCTACGCAGCCTGACGGTGATCGGCTGGGCCTGCATCGCAATGGCGATCCTGCTGGCGCTGGCCGAGATCTTTGCTCGTCACCGGCGCAGCATGGGGGGCGCGTCGCTGACCGATGCGCTGCTCGTCGGTGTTGCCCAGATCGGCGCGCTTGTTCCCGGCGTGTCGCGCTCGGGCTCGACCCTGACGGCGGCATTGGGGCTCGGCTTCAAGCGGGCCGAGGCGGCGCGCTTCTCATTCCTGCTCGGGCTGCCTGCCATCGCGCTCGCCGGCCTCAAGGAACTCTGGGAACTGCACAAGGTCCATCTCGACGCCCATGGCTGGTCGGTGCTTGCTGTCGGGCTGGTCGTTGCGTCGATCTCCGCCTTCTTCGCCATATGGGGGCTGATGCACGTGCTGGAGCGTTTCTCGGCTTGGCCGTTCGTCATCTATCGCGGCCTGCTCGGCATCGTCTTGTTGTTGAGCGTCGCCATGGGATGGCTTGCCTAAGTCCAGAGCCTTTCACAGTCTCGCTTGAAACAGGTTATATCCGTACCGGACCACGAACTTCGATTCCGGTAAGCGCATGGATTTCCTGACCCTCCTGCAATCATTGCCGTTGCTGCTGGCATTGGCCAAGGGCGCACTGCCGTCGGTGGCGGCATTTGGCATGGGATTTGGCCAGTGGACCGCTTCACTGCCGCCATGCCGGGACTTCACCTTCGAGGCGACCAGCTATCTCGTTTGCGAGGTCGATCCAAAACGATATCAGCTCGAGCTGTTCTGGAAGGATGCGGCGGGCAAGCCGTTTCAGTCGCTGCACAATCTGCATGCCACGCAACAGGCGGCAGGGCGCACCATGCTGTTCGGCATCAATGCCGGTATGTATCACCCGAACCTCGCGCCGGTCGGCCTCTATGTCGAGCGTGGCCAGGAGATGGCCTCGGTGAAAACGGGATCGGGAAGCGGCAATTTTTCCCTGCAGCCGAACGGCATTTTCTACATGCGAAACGGCAAGGCCGCAGTCCGTGCCACCAGGGATTTCGTGAAAAGGCGCCCGACAGTCGACTATGCGACGCAATCGGGGCCGATGCTGGTGATCGACGGCAAGCTGCATCCAAAATTCCAGGCTGACGGCACTTCACGGAAAACCCGCGACGGTGTCGGGGTGCGAAAGGACGGCGTCGCGGTTTTTGCGATTTCGAATGGCTCGGTGACCTTCCATG
>NZ_RZOM01000543.1:0-4086 GCF_003999175.1 Mesorhizobium sp. M7A.F.Ca.ET.027.03.2.1
GTGCACCGGCGACATGGGGTTTGGCGCGCGCAAGACCTACGATATCGAGGTCTGGTTGCCCGGCCAGAACGCCTATCGTGAGATCTCGTCCTGCTCGGTGTGCGGCGATTTCCAGGCGCGCCGCATGGACGCGCGCTACAAGGACAGAGACGGCAAGGGCAACCGCTTCGTCCACACCCTCAACGGCTCGGGCACAGCCATTGGCCGCGCGCTCATCGCCGTCATCGAAAACTACCAGAACGAGGATGGCAGCGTAACCATTCCTGAAGTGCTGCGGCCTTACATGGGCGGCCTGGAAAAGATCGAAGCGAAATAATGCGTATCCTCCTGACCAATGACGACGGCATTCATGCCGAGGGCCTGGCGTCGCTCGAACGCGTCGCGCGCACGCTGTCCGACGATGTCTGGGTGGTGGCGCCCGAGCAGGACCAGTCCGGCTACGCGCATTCGCTGTCGATCTCGGAGCCGCTGCGGCTGCGCAAGATCGGCGAGAAGCATTTTGCCGTGCGCGGCACGCCGACCGATTGCATCATCATGGGCGTCAAGAAGATTCTGCCTGGCGCACCCGACCTGATCCTGTCCGGCATCAATTCCGGCGCCAACATCGCCGATGACGTCACCTATTCGGGCACCGTCGCCGGCGCCATGGAAGGCGCGCTGCTCGGTATCCGCTCGATCGCGCTCAGCCAGGGCTACAGCTATGTCGGCGAAGATCGCGTCGTGCCCTACGAGACGACAGAGGTGCTGGCGCCGGCGCTGCTGAAGAAGCTGGTCGCGACGCCGTTGCCGGACGGCGTGCTGCTCAACGTCAATTTTCCCAATTGCACGCCCGAAGAGGTCGCCGGCACGGTGGTCACCACGCAAGGCAAGCTCGTGCACTCCCTGTGGGTCGACGAGCGCCGCGACGGGCGCGGCCTGCCATACTACTGGCTGCGCTTCGGCGGCGAGCCGGTCGAGGGCAAGCAAGGCACCGATCTCTACGCCTTGCGCAACAGGCTGGTGTCGGTGACACCGCTGCAGCTCGATCTGACCGCGCATGAAATCCGTGACCAATTGAGCAAGGCGCTTGCATGAACCAGGGGATCGATGACCGTGAAGGTTTTGCTGCCTTTCTGCTGCGTCTGCGCGGTCGGGGGACTGTGCCGAAAGCGCTGATCGCGGCCTTCGAGGCGACGCCGCGGCGCGGCTTCCTGGCGGCCCAGTTCCATCAGATCGCCTGGTCGGAGCGAATGCTGCCGATCGAATGCGGCGAGGCGATCGAAGGTGCCGATATGCAGGCGGCGGTGATCGCGGCGCTCGCTATCGAGCAGGGCAACCGCGTGCTCGAGATCGGTACCGGTTCGGGCTACACCTCGGCGGTGATGTCGCGGCTGGCGGCGCGGGTCATCACCACCGATCGCTACAAGACGCTCGCCGAGCAGGCCAGGCAGCGCTTCGAGGCGCTCGGCATCGGCAATGTCATCGTGCGCCACGCCGATGGTTCCGGTGGCCTGCCGAATGAAGGGCCGTTCGATCGCATCGTTGCATGGGCGTCCTTCGACAGCCTGCCGCGTTTCCTGCTCGACCAATTGTCGAGCGGCGGCATCGTCATCGCGCCGATCGGCCCCGAAGAGGGCGAACAGGTGCTGGCCAAGCTGACCAAGGTCGGCAGCCGCTTCGAGCGTGAAGACATCGGCCTCGTTCGCCTGCAGCCGATCCTGCGCGGTGTCGCCGCTATCATCTAGCGCGTATGCCGATGATCAGGCCGCGCCGCGTCGGGTGCGCGCCCGTCTTCGGCCCCGGCCGGCATGACCTGAAAATCTCCCCTGGGCTCGCTCTCTAATATTTTAAGAAAAATTGCGCCGGATTCCATGGGGTTAACCGTCGAGTAACATTAACGCGCTTTAATCATGCCTAGTTTGTACCGGGTATGTGCGGGTTAGTGCGATGCAACTCAGTGTTTTGAAGACAAGCGGTCGCAATCTGGCGCGAGGCTGCGCCATACTGATGGTCGCGGGTGCTGCTGCGGGGTGCAGTTCCCAGGTTTCGCGGTTCAATGGCGTCGACGACGTCTTTACATCCTCGACCAACAATCAGCGCACCATCATCAACAAGCAGGATGCCGTACAGCAGCCTTATCCGGGCGATGTCGCCGCCGCTCCGATCGATGGCAGCCATACACAGTCGGTCAGCCGCTCCAGCCTCGATCCGGTCTCGACGCGGCCGCTGCCTCCGCCCGTTGCCCAGGCTCCCGAAGTGGCGCCGGTATCGAAGCCGGTGCGCACCGCATTGGCCCCCGCACCGCATGTCGACAGGACCACGACCGGCACCGTCGCCCCGGTGGCATCGCCTTTCAAGGTTTCGCAACCTGACGAACCCCGCGTGGCTGCTTCCGGCACTCCGCATGCAACCGAGATCGTCGTCAGGGACGGCGAAACGATCGGCGGCCTGGCGCAGCGCTACAAGGTGCCGTCCGACGTGATCATGAAGGTCAACGGGCTGAGCGCGACCAAGGGGCTGAAGACCGGCCAGAAGCTGGTCATCCCGGCCTACGCCTATTCGAGCAAGAGCGAGCCGAAGCTCGCGGATGCCAAGCCGGCGAAAGACACCAAGCACAACCTGCCGGCCACTGCGCCGGACAAGGTCGCCGTCCTGCCGCAGCAGCCGAAGCCTAGGGAGGGCAAATCCACCGCTCAGGTCGACACGTCGGCCGCCGCGAGCCAGCCCAAGGAGCCCAAGCCGCAGGTAGCCGCGGCCAAGGCGACCAATGCAGCTGGCACCTATACGGTTCAGTCGGGCGACACGCTTTCCTCGATTGCCAGGAAAACCGGTGTCGGAGTCGTTGCCATCAAGCAGGCCAACGGCATGCAGGATGGCTTGCTCAAGATCGGCCAGACCCTGAAGGTGCCCGCCGGCGGAACCGCGACCGTCGCCGCCGCCAAGCCGGCCAAGGTCGATCCGGTGACGACGGCCACGACGCAGCCCGCGGCAAAGACCACGCCGTCGGAAACGCTGGCGTCCTACACGCCGCCGAAGAAGGATTCGAAGGTCATCCAGCAGGCCGAGGCCGACGATGCCGTCGCGCCTGACGCCACCGGCATCGGCAAGATGCGCTGGCCGGTGCGCGGTCGCGTGATCTCCGGTTTCGGCTCCGGCAAAGACGGCGTCGACATCGCCGTGCCCTCGGGCACACCGGTCAAGGCAGCCGAGAACGGTGTCGTCATCTATGCCGGCGACGGCCTCAAGGAATTCGGCAACACGGTGCTGGTGCGCCACGAGAATGGCCTGGTCACCGTCTACGGCCACGCCAGCTCGATCGAGGTGCAGCGCGGCCAGAAGGTCAAGCGCGGCCAGGAAATCGCGCTGTCGGGCATGAGCGGCACGACGGACTCGCCGAAGCTGCACTTCGAAGTGCGCAAGAACTCGGCCCCGGTCGATCCCTCGGGTTACCTCGAATAGAAGAAAAAAAGCAATTTGCGGGCCGTCTGACCTCCAGTCCGGCCCGCCGGCTCAGCCCGTTCCGAAAGGAGCGGGCTTTTTCAGTTTCAACGCGACGCGCCAGTCTTCAAGCTTCAAAGACGATCACGCAGAGTGTCGGCGATCATGACGTCAAGGCCGCTGGCCTTGATTCCGAGAAGCGTCTCCGCGTCGGAGGAATCGACCAGCAAGGGATTGTCGAAGAGATAGCTCATCTCGATGAGTTCATGCATGCCCAATGCTTCCATTTCGGGGATGGAATAGGAACGTGTTTCTGGAATTTCACGGTGAAGCATTGCCGCCGTCGTCAGGATGAGTTCCCGGGGTGAGGCGTGTTGCGATGGAGCATGGAACGCCCGTCGCCATTCGCCCGTGTAGCGGGAAGCGGCGACCAGCGTCCTGGCCACGTCCTTCGTGAAGGACCAGGCATGAGTCGCGTCGAGGTTTCCAATGAAAGCAGTCGGCTTCCCCTCGATTATTGAGGGCAGCGCGACCAGTGAGAAAGAGCTGATCGCGCCATGTCCAAGATAATCGCTGGACCGCACTTCGATTGCCGGCACGTCCGCACGGACCGCCCGCTGCCACATGATCGTGCGGGCGGTCCCTTTCTTCGAAGTCGGATCCAGAGAC
>NZ_RZOM01000544.1:0-4076 GCF_003999175.1 Mesorhizobium sp. M7A.F.Ca.ET.027.03.2.1
CAGGGCATCATCACCTTCGCGCAGCTCGCCAAGCTCACCGACAAGGATGTCGCCAAGATCGACGAGCACATGTCCTTCAGCTCCGACCAGATCAAGGACTGGCGCGAGCAGGCCAAGGAATTGGCTGCGAAGTAATTTTCTGGCGACCTGGTCGCCGGATCGGACTTGAAACGGAACGCGAACGCGTTCATAAGGCCTTTTAGGCGCCTTGCGGCGCAACGGAGTTAGTTAGATGGCACACAAGAAAGCTGGCGGCTCGTCGCGCAACGGTCGCGACTCGCATTCCAAGCGTCTGGGCGTGAAGAAGTTCGGCGGCGAAGCCGTCATCCCGGGCAACATCATCATTCGTCAACGCGGCACCACGTGGCATCCCGGCGTCAATGTCGGCATGGGCACGGACCATACGCTTTTTGCGCTCGAGACCGGCGCCGTGACGTTCAACAAAAAAGCCAACGGCCGAACCTACGTATCGGTCAACCCGATTGCCAAAGCCGCGGAGTAGCCGGTTCCGCACTAGAACACCGGCGCCCATCTCGGGAACCGGTGTCTGGCAAAGCCAGGAAAAGGATCAGGGGAGATGGGTTTCCATCTCCCCTTTTTCTTGTGCCTGGAGGACTTTCAAATGGTTGCCGAAGCGGAAGACTCAGAAGACGAAAGTTACGCGATAGATTGTCCGGTGCTGGTCACCGAGCGACTGGTGATGCGGGCGCCTCACGAAGGCGATATCGCGCAACTGGTCGAACTTGCCGACAACCGCCATGTCGCCGAAATGCTGGCCCGCATGCCGCACCCCTATGGCGAGCCCGAGGCGCGCTCTTTCCTGGCCATGACCAAGTCGCGCCGGGCCGGCATCGCTTATGCCCTGACGTTGGCCGGCACCGACACCTTCGTCGGCTGCGCCGGTCTCAACACCACCGATCGCGGGCTGGAACTCGGTTACTGGATCGGCGAGCCGCACTGGAAGAAGGGCTATGCGACCGAGGCGGCGCACGCGCTGGTCGATCTCGCCTTCCAGAGGACGTCGATCCAGGTTCTGCATGCCTCGACGCGGGTCATCAATCCGGCCTCGCGCCGCGTCATCCACAAGTGCGGGTTCCAGTATGCCGGCCAGGGCATGCTGAATTCGATTGTCGCCGGCCAGGTGCCGGTCGAGCGCTACCGGCTCGATCGCAAGACCTGGACGAGCCTGCGGAACTGGGTCCACTTTTGATGTGTGCCGATATTCAGGTGAGGCCGGCCTGCGAATGGCGGCTTCCTGCGCTTCCGGTGCTCGCGTACGAAAAGTACGCTCCGCTCCGGTTCTCGGAAGCCACTATTCTCGGCTCGGCCTGACCTGAATCTCGACACACATCGGGTACGGCGCGAAACCAATGGGAGGCAAACTTGGATCAGCCCAGTTCGACCCAGACCGGCAGGTGGTCCGAGCCGACGGCCTTTCGGTCGACCCACAGGCGCTGCAGGGATTTGGCGAGCGACGCGCTGGTGAAGATGTAGTCGATGCGCTTGTGGCGGCTGGGATCGGTGGGTTGTTTCGGGTCGACCCAGCTGATGAGATCGTCGCCGGTGGCGTTCAAGCGCAAGGCGGCATCGACGGCGAAGTCGGCGGTCAGCGGCATGCCGAATTCATGATCCGGCCGGCCGGCGAGTTCGATATATTCGGGTGAGCCGGCCAACATGTTGAAATCGCCCATGCCCACAAAGGCTTCGGGATGCGGCAATTCCGGCAGGCCGATCTCGGCGACGCCGGACAGCGCGCCGCCTTCGAGCGCGTAGTTCAGCATGCGTTGGCGCAGGAACTGGATCTGGCTGGCGCGTTCGACGGGGCTGCGGTGATCGAGATGGATGGAATAGAAGCGGATGAAACCAAGCGGCGTCTCGATCAGCGCTTCCAGCGCGCCACGCTGGAAGTTCATCATCTCGAAGCTGCGGCTGCGCGGCAAAAGCAGGTTGCGCGACAGATGAATAGGCGTTTTCGACAGCACCATGTTGCCGAGCTGGAAGGTTTTCGTGATGGCGCGGCCATTGTCGATATGCGAACCGATATTGGCCTCGAAATTGCTGCCATAGACGGCGAAGTAGTCGGGCAGCGCCTCGCCGATCTCGGCGACCATGTCGCGGCCGCCGTTCCTGGGATTGTTGCGGGTCACTTCCTGCAGAGCGATCACATCGGCGCCGCGCACGGCATCAGCGATGCGTCCGACATCGTACTGCCCGTCGAGGCCGATGCCGTACTGGATATTGTAGGTTACAAGCTTCATTCCGGCATCTCTCCGGCCGATCCCGCGCGGCCATTGTCACAAAACGGCCTCGCCCTTCGCCGCGCCTTGGTTTAGAGCAAGGGCCAAGGTTTAGAGCAATGCCGCAAGGCCACTAGTAGAAACTGTACAATCCCATGAAATTTCTCGATCAAGCCAAGGTCTACATCCGCTCCGGTGACGGTGGCGCCGGTTCCGTGTCGTTCCGGCGCGAAAAGTTCATCGAGTTCGGCGGGCCGGATGGCGGTGATGGCGGCCGTGGCGGCGATGTCTGGCTGGAGGCGGTCGACGGGCTGAACACGCTGATAGACTACCGCTACCAGCAGCATTTCAAGGCCAAGACCGGCGTCCACGGCATGGGCCGCAACATGACCGGCGCCAAGGGCGCCGATGTCACGCTGAAAGTGCCGGCGGGAACGCAAGTGTTCGAAGAAGACAACGAGACGCTGATCTGCGATCTGACCGTGGTCGGCCAGCGCTTTCTGCTCGCCAAGGGCGGCAATGGCGGTTTCGGCAACCAGCATTTCAAGACCTCGACCAACCAGGCGCCGCGCCGCGCCAACCCCGGCCTGCCGGGGCAGGAGCTCAACATCTGGCTGCGGCTGAAGCTGATCGCCGATGCCGGACTGGTCGGGCTGCCGAATGCCGGCAAGTCGACATTCCTGGCCGCCGTCACCGCGGCCAAGCCGAAGATCGCCGACTATCCGTTCACGACGCTGCATCCCGGCCTCGGCGTTGCCCGCATCGACGCGCGCGAATTCGTCATCGCCGATATTCCGGGCCTCATCGAAGGCGCGCATGAGGGTGTCGGCATCGGGGACCGCTTCCTTGGCCATGTCGAGCGCACGCGTGTGCTGTTGCATCTGGTTTCGGCGCAGGAGGAAAATCCGGGCAAAGCCTACAAGACCGTCCGCGCGGAGCTTGAGGCCTATGGCAACGGCCTGACCGACAAGGTCGAGATCGTGGCACTGTCCCAGGTCGACACGCTCGACGCCGACGCGCGCAAGAAGAAAGTCGCCTCGCTGAAGCGTGCCGCCGGCCGCGCGCCGATGCTGTTGTCGGCCGTCACCGGCGAAGGCGTCGAGGCGGTGCTGCGGGCGTTGATGTCGGTGGTGGCCGAGGCGCGTGCGCAGATCGCTGCGCCAGTCGAGACGCGCTGGGAAAAGTAGGACGATGCAGTCGCTGGGAAAATATCGGCGCATCACCGTCAAGATCGGCTCGGCGCTGCTCGTCGACCGCGCGACAGGCCTGAAGCGCGACTGGCTGGCCTCGCTCGCCGACGACATTGCGGCGCTGGCCAAGGGCGGCGCTGAAATCCTTGTCGTCTCGTCCGGCGCCATCGCGCTTGGCCGCACGATCCTTGGTCTCGGCAAGCGCGCCTTGAAGCTCGAAGAGAGCCAGGCCGCGGCAGCCGTCGGGCAGATCGCATTGGCCGGCGCGTGGTCGGATGCGCTCGGCAAGGGCAGCCTGAAATCGGGCCAGATACTGCTGACGCTCGGCGACACCGAGGAGCGCCGCCGCTATCTCAATGCGCGGGCAACGATCTCGACGCTGCTCAAGATGAAGGCGGTGCCGGTCATCAACGAAAACGACACGGTGGCGACGTCCGAAATCCGCTATGGCGACAATGACCGGCTGGCGGCTCGCGTCGCCACCATGATGGGCGCCGACCTCCTGGTACTGCTCTCCGACATCGATGGCCTCTATACGGCGCCGCCGGCGCGTGACCCCCAAGCTAAATTCATTCCGGTGGTCGACCGCATCACGCCCGATATCGAGGCGATGGCGGGTGCGGCCGCTTCCGAGCTGTCGCGCGGCGGC
>NZ_RZOM01000545.1:0-4075 GCF_003999175.1 Mesorhizobium sp. M7A.F.Ca.ET.027.03.2.1
ACGTCGTGAACATGCGCCTCGACCGGCGCGCCGCTCTCGAGATAGACGTCCTCGGGACGAATGCCGAAGACGAGCGGGCGACCGTCGGTCGCCCCGCCCGCTTTGGCTCCCCCCGAAAAAGGCAGTTCGAAGTTCAACGGAGCCATCACCGCGCGGCCGTTCACAAGCTTGCCGTCGATGAGGTTCATCGGCGGCGAGCCGACGAAGCTCGCCACATAGGTATCGCGCGGATTGTTGTAGATCTCGTGCGGCGTGCCGGTCTGAACGATGCGGCCATGGTTGAGCACGCCGACCTTGTCGCCCATCGACATCGCCTCGATCTGGTCGTGGGTGACGAACAGGAAGGTGGCGCCGAGCTGCATCTGCAGGTTCTTCAGTTCAGTCCGCAGCGCCTCGCGCAGCTTGGCGTCGAGCGCAGACAGCGGCTCGTCCATCAGGAACACACGCGGCTTGCGCACGATGGCGCGGCCGATCGAGACGCGCTGCATCTCGCCGCCGGACAGCCGATCCGTCTTGCGGTCGAGCAGGTGCTCGATCCGCAGCGTACGGGCGGCACGGTCGACGCGATCCTTGATCTCGGCGTCGGGCAGCCGGCGAATTTTCGGCTTCAGCGGGAATTCGAGATTTTCGCGCACCGTGTAGCGCGGATAGAGCGAGTATTGCTGCAGCACCAGCGCTACGTCACGCTCGGCCGCACCCCAGTCGGCGACGTCGACGCCGTCGATGAAGACCTGGCCTTCGCTCGGCTTTTCCAGGCCCGCGATAAGCCGCAGCGTCGTCGTCTTGCCGGCGCCCGTCTCGCCCAGCAGCACGAAGAACTCGCCATCGGCAATATCGAGATCGAGCCCGGTGAGCGCAGTGTGGTTGCCGAAAGTCTTCGAGATGTTCTTGAGCTGGATATGGGCCATGTCTATCGTCCCGATCTCTTTTTCGAGGGCGTCTGCCCTCCGCTATAGCTCCGGGCGTTCGATTGTTCGAAAGGCCAAGTCATTGGCCTTTCGTGTCCTTCGGCCATCACAATCTCACTCCCAGCGACTTGCCGCTTGCCGTGTCGAAGAAATGCGCTTGGGCCGGATCGATCCTGGCGAACACCTTCTGGCCGGGACCGGCGACGAAGCCGCTCTTGGTGCGTGCGCGCAGCATCTTTGAGCCGACCTTGAGATCGACAATGTCGAAGGAGCCAAGCGGCTCGACGATCTGCGTCTCGACCGGCAAAAACCCCTCCGTCGCCTCGCGGCGGATGAGAACGCCTTCCGGCCGGATGCCGAGCGCGAGCTGGCCGCCTGCATGGCCGTTGAGCTTCGACAGCAGCGCCCGCGGGAACTCGAAGCCGGCGGGAGCCCCGCCGACCGTCACCGAGACCGAGGACGCCGTCTCGGCGACTGCCGCATCGGCGACGTTCATCACCGGACTGCCGACGAATTGCGCCACGAACAGATTGGCCGGGTGCGAATAGACCTCGTCGGGCGAACCGACCTGCTGCAGCACGCCTTCATGCATGATGACGATGCGGTCGGCGAGGCTCATCGCCTCGATCTGGTCGTGCGTCACATAGATGGTCGTCGACCCCTGCTTGATGTGCAGCCGCTTGATTTCCGCGCGCATCTCCTCGCGCAGCTTGGCGTCGAGCGCGCCGATCGGCTCGTCCATCAGCATGGCCTTCGGCCGCCGCACCAGCGCCCGGCCAATGGCGACGCGCTGCATGTCGCCACCCGAGAGCGCCGATGGCTTCTTGGCCAGCAGATCGGTGATCTGCAGCGTCTTGGCGACGGAGCGAACCTCGCTGTCGATCTCCGTCTTGCTCTTGCGTGTGGCGCGCAAGGGGAAGGCGATGTTCTCGTAGACGCTCATATGCGGATAGAGCGAGAACGACTGGAAGACCATGGCAATGTCGCGGTCGGCGGCCTTTAGATGCTGGATCGGTTTGCCGTCGATGAGGATGTCGCCCTCGTCGATCGTTTCCAGCCCGGCGATGGCCCGCAGCGTCGTCGTCTTGCCGCAGCCCGACTGGCCGAGCAGAACGATGAACTCGTTGTCGGCGATCTTGAGGTTCAGGTCCTTGATGACTTGGACGGCGCCGAAGAATTTCTGGACGCCGCGAAGCTCGATCTGGGTCAATGCTGTGCTCCCGGATTGCGCACCTGGCCGGTGCCGGCCTTTTCCTCAGGCGCGATCTTGGAGGTGACGTTGAAGCCGACCAGCCCGATCAGGATGATGGTCAGGCCATATGTGTGCAACAACAGGTTCCAGGGCTGGCAGAGTGCTATGATGCCGAGCACCATCAGCACCTGCGAACCGGGCTCCAGATATTTCTGGTTGATGGCACGAAAGCTCATTTGCGAATCGCTCCGAAGGACATGCCGCGCAGCAGATGGTTGCGGAGCAGGAACGTGAAGATCGCGACCGGCAGCAGGAACAGAAAGGTTCCGGCGGCGATCACCGTCCAGTCCGGCAGGCCCGAGCCGACCTGGCTCGGGATGAAGGGCGGTGCGGTCTGGGCGCGGCGGTTGGTCATGATCAGTGCGAAGGCATATTCGTTCCACGCGGTGATGAAGCAGAACACCGCGGTGGCGGCGATGCCGGTGGCCGCCTCGGGCAGCACGATCTTGAAGAAGGCCTCCATGCGCGTGTAACCGTCGACCAGGGCCGCCTCTTCATACTCTTTCGGTATCTCATCCATAAAACCCTTCATCAGCCACACCGAGAAGGACAGGTTGAAGGCGGTGTAGAGGATGATCAGGCCCACATGCGTGTCGTTGAGGCCGACCGCCCGGTACATCAGGAACATCGGGATCGCCACCACCACCGGCGGGAGCATGCGTGTCGAAAGGATGAAGAAGAGCAGGTCAGCCTCCCCCTTCACCTTGAAGCGCGAAAAGCCATAGGCGGTGAACGTGCCCATGCCGACCGCCAGCACCGTGGAGGTGATGGCGATGATCAGCGAGTTCATGAAGCGGCTCGGATAGCCGGACCATTGCACCTGGCCCTTGCCGTCGCGCACGATCTTTTCACCGCCGTCGAATACGACGCGCTCCCACCAGGGCGCTGCCGCATACTCTTCCGGCGTCGGCGCGCTGCGCAGTTGCGAGCGCTTGGTGAACAGTTTGACGAAGGGCGATATCTCCGGCTGGAACACCACCGTCGGCGGGATGGTCGTGGCAAGATTGCGCGGCTTGAACGCCGTCGAGGCAATCCAGTAGATCGGCGCGAGGAAGATGATCGTCACCAAAAGGACAACGACGATGGCGACGCGATTGAAGCCGATTTCGGAAGAAGTGCGGACGGCGGCCATCTCAGCGCTCCTTCACCTTGTTGAGGTATTTGACGTAGATGTTGGTGATAGCCAGCACCATGATCAGCACGATGTAGGCAAGCGCGCAGGAGCGCCCGGTCTGCCATTCCTGGAACGCCATCTTGTAGAGCCGGATCGAGATCACCTCGGTGGTTGGCTGGCTGGTCAGGATGTAGGCGAGATCGAAGGTCTTGAACGCCTCCATGGTGCGGAAGATGATCGCGATCATCAGAATCGGCGCGACCAGCGGCAGCGTAATGCGAAAGAAGGTATAGAACGAGCCGGCGCGGTCGATCGCCGCCGCCTCGTAGAGGTGCTTCGGCACTGCCGACAGGCCGGCAAGCGACAGCAGCATGACGAAGGGCGACCACATCCAGATGTCGGTGATGGCAACCGCGTAGAGCGCCATGTCAGGGTTGGACAGCCATTCGAAATTGCCGAGGCCGAGTGCATAGTTGATGACACCCCATGACGGATCATAGAGCAGCTTCCAGAACAGACCGACGACGGCCATCGACAGCATCATCGGCAACAGCAGCAATGTCGTCAGCAGGCCCTTCAGCGGGATATCGCGGTTGAGCAGCAACGCCACGCCAAAGCCGACGATGACCTGACCGACCACGGAGACGATGACATATTTGGCGGTGATGGCGAAATTCGACCAGATGAACGGGTCGTTGAGCAGTTCGCGATAATTCTGCAGTCCGACGAAATTGGCCGCCGCCGGGCTCGACGCGCGAAAGTCGGTGAACGAATAGCCGAGCGAATAGAGCAGTGGAAAGA
>NZ_RZOM01000546.1:0-4073 GCF_003999175.1 Mesorhizobium sp. M7A.F.Ca.ET.027.03.2.1
GCTGTGACCTCTGGCGATTTCGTGTCTGCGACAACATTCCCCTCGCCCGCCACCTTCAGCCGCACGATGGGCGAGCCGATCGCCACCGTGTCGCCGATCTCGGCGCCCAGCCACAGGATTTCGCCATCGACCGGCGATGGGATTTCGACCGTCGCCTTGTCGGTCATGACGGCGGCAAGCACAGTGTCCTCGCGCACCATGTCGCCGATCTTGACGTGCCATTCGACCAGCTCGGCCTCGGCGACACCTTCGCCGACATCGGGCAGCTTGATGATGTGTTCGCCCATCTCAGGCTCCCATGGTTTCAAGCAGGGCACGGCCGACCCGGGCGGGACCGGGGAAATAATCCCACTCCTGCGCATGCGGATAGGGCGTGTCCCAGCCGGCGACCCGCGCCACCGGCGCTTCGAGGTGATAAAAACAGTTTTCCTGCACCAGCGCCGACAGTTCGGCGCCGAAGCCGGACGTCAGCGTCGCCTCATGCACGATGACGCAGCGCCCGGTCTTTTTCACCGATGCGACGATCGTATCGAGATCAAGCGGCAGCAGCGTCCTGAGATCGATGATCTCGGCATCGATGCCGGTTTCCTCGGCCGCGGCCTGCGCGACATAGACCATGGTGCCGTAGGCGAGCACCGTGATGGCGGAACCCGGCCGGCGGATCGCCGCCTTGCCGAGCGGCACAGTGTAGTGGCCGTCGGCGACCTCGCCGAGCTCATGTTTCGACCACGGCGTCACCGGCCGGTCGTGATGGCCGTCGAACGGACCATTGTAGAGCCGCTTCGGTTCGAGGAAGATCACCGGATCGGGGTCTTCGATCGCCGCGATCAAAAGCCCCTTGGCGTCGTGCGGGTTGGACGGCACCACGGTCTTCAGCCCCGACACATGGGTGAACAATGCTTCCGGGCTCTGGCTGTGCGTCTGGCCGCCGAAGATGCCGCCGCCGGTCGGCATGCGCACCACGATCGGGCAGGTGAAGTCGCCGTTCGAGCGATAGCGCAGTCTAGCTGCTTCCTGGGTGAGCTGGTCGTAGGCCGGATACATGTAGTCGGCAAACTGAATCTCCACGCACGGCTTCAGCCCATAGGCGGCCATGCCGATGGCCGAGCCGACAATGCCGGATTCGTTGATCGGCGCATCGAAGCAGCGGCTCTTGCCGTATTTGGCCTGCAGGCCCTGCGTGCAGCGGAAGACGCCGCCGAAGAAGCCGACATCTTCGCCGAACACGACGACCTTGTCGTCGCGCCCCATCGATACATCCATGGCATCGCGAATGGCCTCGATCATGGTCCGTCTCGGCATACCTCAGACCCCCGCCTGCTGGCGTTGGCGTCTGAGATGCGGCGGCATCTCGGCGTAGAGCCCCTCGAACATGTCTCGCGTCGACGGCTTGCCGCCGGCATGCAGCGTGCCGTGGCTTTCGGCTTCCTTCTGCGCCGCGATAACCGTGTCGAGGATTTCCGCCTCGGCCTGCGCGTGCCGCTCATCCGACCAGACGCCAAGCGCGATGAGATGGTTCTTCAGCCGCACGATCGGATCGCCGAGCGGCCAGGCGTCGGATTCGGTCTTCGGCCGGTAAGCGGTCGGGTCGTCCGAGCTCGAATGCGCGCCGGCACGGTAGGTGACATATTCGACGAGCGTCGGCCCGAGATTGCCGCGCGCACGCTCCGCCGCCCATTTGGCCACCGCATGGACGGCGAGATAGTCGTTGCCGTCGACGCGCAGCGACGGGATGCCGAAGCCGAGCCCCCTTGCCGCGAACGTGCCCGAGCCGCCGCGCGCAATGCCCTGAAAGGTCGAGATCGCCCACTGGTTGTTGACCACATTGAGCACGACCGGCGCCTTGTAGGTCGAGGCGAACACCAGCGCCGAGTGGAAATCGGATTCGGCCGTCGAGCCGTCGCCGATCCAGGCGGCTGCGATGCGCGAATCGTTCGATATCGCCGAGGCCATCGCCCAGCCGACCGCCTGGATGTACTGCGTCGCCAGATTGCCGGAGATCGAGAAGAAGCCGTGCTCATTCGACGAATACATGACCGGTAATTGCCGGCCCTTCAGCGGATCCGCCTCGTTGGAATAAATCTGGTTCATCATCGTGACCATCGGATAGCCATCGGCGATGAGCAGCCCTGCCTGGCGATAGGTCGGGAAATTCATGTCGCCCGGCGCCAGCGCCTTGCGAAACGCGCAAGCCACCGCCTCTTCGCCCAGATGCTGCATGTAGAACGAGGTCTTGCCCTGCCGCTGCGCCATCTGCATGCGCGCATCGAAAGTCCGCAGCGTCATCATGTGGCGTAGGCCGGCCAGCAGCTCGTCGCTTGAAAGCAGTCCGGCCCAGGGACCGACGGCCTCGCCAGTGCGGTTCAGCACGCGGATGATCGAGAAGGCATGATCGCGGATGGTACGCGGATCGACATCGATCTCGGGGCGCGGCACCGAGCCGGCCTTCGGGATCGGCACATTGGAAAAATCGGGCGTTCCGCCCGGCCGCACTTCCGGTTCCGGAACGTGAAAACGCAACATCCCAGCATCGGCCATGACCTTTGTCCTCCAATGTTGCCTGGTGTCGATATTTGCATATCTGCGCCGCCAGGCCAGTGCGAATTCGTCGGGTAGCCTGCGGACGTCGGTCCCGGCAGCGCCGGCCGATCCAGCCTCCCACGCATCAAGATGAAGATATATCGGCGAAATTTCTTGTCGATGTTGGGCGCCGGCGCGCAATTAGACGCAAGATTGAGCCGGGTTTGCCGGCAGATAGGGTGATTGGGGAAGCGCGAAGCGTAATCTCCCTCCTTGAGGGGGAGATGTCGCCGAAGGCGACAGAGGGGGTCGCCGCGCATGGAGCGCCAACTTCTTCTTTCGGCGCATAAAATGTCGCATCCAGTCGAACCGACCCCCTCTGGCCTGCCGGCCATCTCCCCCTCGAGGGGGGAGATCCCGCTCTCCACCATTCACCCCACGCCCGCATCATGCTAACCAACCCGCCATGGCACAGAAGAAAGCTTACGAGGTCGACGGCTGGCTCGCGAAGCCGGACCAGCGCATTTCGATCGTCCTGCTTTACGGCCCCGATCGCGGCCTCGTCTCCGAGCGGGCGAAGGCGTTTGCCGGCAAGACCGGCCTGCCGCTTGACGATCCCTTCTCGGTGGTCAGGCTCGAGGGTTCGGAGGTCGACCGCGACGAGGGCCGGCTGCTCGACGAAGCCCGCACCGTGCCGATGTTTTCCGATCGGCGCCTTTTGTGGGTGCGCAATGCCAGCGGCCAGAAGGCATTGGCCGACGACGTGAAGGCGCTGACGGCGGAGCCCGCGCGCGATGCGATCATTCTCATCGAAGCCGGCGATCTCAAGAAAGGTGTCGGATTGCGCGCCATCGTCGAGGCGGCCGACAACGCCATGGCGCTGCCTTGCTATGCCGATGAAGCGCGCGACATCGACGGCGTCATCGACGCCGAACTGGGCAAGGCCGGCATGTCGATGACCATGGAGGCGAGACAGGCGCTGCGCCGCAATCTCGGCGGCGACCGGCTGGCCTCGCGCGGCGAGATCGAAAAGCTCGTGCTCTATGCCCATGGCCAGAACGAGATCGGGCTGGAGGAGGTCAAGGCGATGTCGGGCGACGTCTCCGGCGCCTCTTTCGACGACGCGGTCGACGCGCTCCTCGAAGGCAAGATCGGCGACTTCGACACTGCCTTTACCCGCCATTGCCAGTCCGGCGGCCAGCCTTTCCTGGTGCTGTCTTCGGCGATGCGGCAGTTGCAGCAGATCCAAATCATGCGCGGCCAGATGGAGTCCGGCAACCGCAACGCCGCCTCGGTCGTCGCAGCCGCTCGCCCGCCGGTGTTTTTCTCGCGCCGCAAGCTGGTCGAGAAAGCGCTGGAGCGCTGGAGCACCGACGCGCTCGGCCGCGCCCTGACCCGGCTGCAGACGGCGGTGCTACAGACACGGCGACGGCCGGACCTTGCCGTGGCGCTGGCACGGCAGGCGCTGCTGGGGATTGCGGTGGAGAGTAGCCGGTTGGCGCAGCGCGGCTAATCTCCCCCCTCGAGGGGGAGATGTCGCCGAAGGCGACAGA
>NZ_RZOM01000547.1:0-4072 GCF_003999175.1 Mesorhizobium sp. M7A.F.Ca.ET.027.03.2.1
CCATGAACGGATAGCCATAGAACCACCAGACCGAGGTGTTCCATACGGATTTGAAGTAGAAGCTGTTCCTGAAGAATGTCCAGAAACCGGAATCCCAGATATAGCCGCTGCCCGCGACATGAAACGGCGGATAGCTGCGGCCGAGATAAATGGCCCAGCTGAAATAGGCGCCGATGATGGCCAAGCTCAAAAGCCCCAACAGGAAGACCTTGGCCGCCTGCTTTCGCTTCTTCTCAAGAACCCAGGAAACCATGAGGTAGAAGATGACGGCGCCGGCGGCGAGGCCCGGCGGCTTTGCCAGCACGCCGAGCGAGAAGCTCGCCGTGGCAAGCGGCAGGAGCCAGCCGCTGCCTCCGGCCCAGTATTTCGCGAACAGCCAGACGCCGAGCGTCACCAGGGCCAGCATCGCGGGATCGGGAAGAAACGAGCTGTCGATCATGATCGCCGCCGGCATCAGCGCGTAGGCAAGTGCCGCGGCGTGAGCGTGGGTCTCGTCCCAGCATATGGCCGTTAGCCTGTGCAGCGAAAACACCGTCACAAGACCGAAGAAGGCCGCTACCATGCGGCCGAACCAGTCGTGCCAGCCGAAGAGTTGATAGAGCAGGGCGGTCAGATAGCTGACGATCTGGAACTCGCGGCCCTGATAACTTGGCCCGGGCCCGGTCCAGCTGACCTCCGGAAAGAAGATGTTCCAGCTGCGCTGCTGGAAATTGTCGGCCATCATTGCCGTGCTTACCTCGCGCCAGCTGAAGGCATCGACGAGTGGCAAGGTGATGTTGTGGAACCTGAACACGACCGCAATGAACAGGATGCCCAGCAATATCGCCATGTTGGGGCTCAGGGTGCTGCAAGCAGCCATCTCCCGGTCGCTTGACTGCAGGTATTGCTGACCTTCGGCCTGATTCAACTCCGGGTCGTCCGTCATTTGAAACCGCGTCCTCCCTGACGTCTACGGATGTTGCTTTTGAGCGCGATTGTCGGAGGTAGAGGAATATACGACGCAATTCTTAATTTTGACGATTGCGGCTGCGTGTGTCTCGAATAGTTGTTGTTAATCCGCTTGGCGAAGGTTGACATCACCGTTCTCGCGACTGTTAACTAGTTTCCTAGGCTGTCAGAGCGCTGATAGTGCTACCTTGGGCCAAACAGGCATGCGCACGCCAATTGTACCGACAGCTCTGACCAGATTGCCGCCGCTTTGCGTCGACCGTCGGCAACACAGACCCCGTCGGTTCGCAAGTTGCACGCAGCTTATGTTTCTCCTGGCCCTCTGCGGCCAGACGGCGCTTTCGGGAACAGCGCATGCGGCTGCCGCCAAAGACAGCGGACCTGCGCAAGCGGTTGTCGCCACCGTTCCGACTGCCTACGAGATGTCGCTTCTTTACGCCGATCGCACATGGGTGTGGAAAGACGGAGCAGCCTATTTCGCACAGGGCAATCGACGCCTTGAGGCCTGGACGTCCGGGCCGGACACGGCATCTTTTGCGGCGGGCAGATGGCTGGTCACCAGCAACGGTAAGATGTGCATGGAACTCGCCTGGCGGTCGAAGGGCTACACCGGCAAGCAAAAACGCACCTGCTACAGCCACCGGATTCAGGGCGGGAACATCGAGAAACGCGAGGATCCGGATGGGGAATGGTACAGTTTCAAGCGATCTCCCGAGGATACTTCCGACGAATACCGGAAATTCGAAGTGGGCAACCCGAAGGGCGCGCAGTTCGAAGAGACCCGCAAGCTGGTCGATTCCAAAAATTAGGTACGCAGCCGACCCATCCTGACGAGTTGAACAAAATCATTCAATCCCGCTTTCGAGAGCGGACTGCAATTGCAAGGCACCTGTCAGGGATCTGGCGAATCGCTTATGGTAGGACATCAAGCAGTTCGGCTGGCCCCGTCGGCGCGCCGGTCGCTGGTTGATGGCATCCAACTTTATCTGACAGAACGACGAGACGATGGGCCCTACCATACGGTTTTGATGAAATTTAATAATTAGTGATGTCTAATATTGACGTGTGATGTGCGAGTGGTCACTCATGCGGCGTGAGAGCGGCGAAGCATAGTATGTCGCGATGCGCCCTTGGCTTATACTTGATAGCAAGGGACACATGATGAAAAAATCAGCGATGGGTGCAGTCAACCCAAGCAAAAATATCGTATCTATTAGAAATATCGTGGCTATCGTTGCGGCCGCGGCGGTGATCTCTGTGGTTGCAGGCTGTCAGAGTATGGATGCGAACGAAACCAATTCGGTCCTCGTCAAGCCTGTGGTCCACGCCATCCGCAGCCAGCCCGCGGTCCAGCCCGTGCAGGCCGGATTTCTCGTGCGCTCGCTCCGGGCCGACCTTCCGATCCAGATGACAAGCACAACAGGAACTGAAAGTGGCTACGCCTTTGCACCACCGCAACGGATCAGAGCCAGCACGCCGGCGCCGGTGAAAATCTCGTTCAATCCTGGCGATGGCGGCACGTTCTCCGGCGGCTCGCCTTATATCTGCAGCCCTAGCGGGTTTGGCCAGCGCGCGAGCTGTCGCCCCCGCTATCTCTGACCCGTCGAGCGGCGACCGACGTTGCCGCCCTGGCTGGCGGCAGTTTCATTGGCCTGGTCTTCAGTCCGAAAAAAGGAGCGGCTGTCCTGACAATCGTATCGACGTCTGAAAGTTCCGGCACAAAGCCAAGCTGTTCGCGTGCGGCTCCCGGATCGGCGTAGAGCTCCGCCGGATCTCCGGGGCGCCGGCTTCTGAACACTGCCGGGACCGGTCTTGACGTCATTCGGCCGACCGCCTTGACGATTTCCTTGATGGAGACGCCCCGCCCCGTGCCGAGATTGACCGCCAGGCTTTGCCCGCCACCCTCGAGATGCATGAGCGCTTTCAGGTGGGCGCGGGCCAGATCGGTGACGTGGATATAATCCCTTACACAAGTGCCGTCCGATGTGTCGTAGTCGGTGCCGAAAACCTCGATCGCGTCGATGATGCCCGATGCGGCCATGAGCACTCTGGGAACCAGGTGGGTTTCCGGCGAATGCCACTCACCAAGCTCGCCGTCGGGATCGGCGCCACAAGCGTTGAAGTAGCGCAGGATAGCAAATTTCATTCCATACGCGGATGCATAGTCGCCGATGATCTGTTCGCCCATCAGCTTGGAGCGCCCGTAAGGGCTGATCGGATTTTGCGAGGAGGTCTCGCGAACGGGTAACGCTTCCGGCACGCCGTACGTCGCACAGCTGCTGGAGAAGATGATGTTTTCGACCGAACAAGCGCGTGCGGCATCGAGCACCGCGATGGTGCCTGTCACATTGGTTGAATAATATTCGGCCGGCTCGCGAACGGACTCTCCGACATAGGCCAGCGCCGCAAAATGGATCACAGCCGTCGGCCGGTGCGTTTCCATCGCCCGCTTCAATGCATCCCGATCCCGGATATCGCCGACGACGAGCGGACCCCAGCCGACGGACCTCTCGTTGCCGCGGCTCAGATTGTCGAAAACCACCGGCATGTAGCCGGCGGAGGCCAACTGCTTGCAGGTGTGGCTGCCGATGAAGCCGGCTCCACCCGTCACCAGGACTGCCGGCCGGCTCATGAGGCGGCAGCTCCTCTGGCAATGCGGTTTCCGTAGAGCAGGGTGTCAAAATACTCGACGGTGCGCGCGAGCCCCTGGCTCAAGCTGATTTTCGGCTCCCAGCCGAGATTGGCCTTGGCAAAAGAGATGTCCGGCTTGCGCTGCCTGGGATCGTCGACCGGCAACGGCCGATGCACGATCTTCGATCGGGCGTTGGTGTAATCGACGACCAGCGTTGCCAGTTCCATGATGGTGAATTCAGCAGGGTTGCCGAGATTGACCGGGTGGGCGGGCGCGCTCGGCGCGTTCATCAGCCGGACAAACCCCTCGATCAGGTCGTCGGCATAGCAGAAGGAGCGCGTCTGCTGGCCGCTGCCATAGACGGTCAGGTCCTCGCCGCGCAGCGCCTGGACGATGAAGTTCGAAACCACGCGCCCATCGTCGGGCTGCATGCGGCGCCCGTAGGTGTTGAAAATGCGGGCGACACGGATATCGAGGCCATAGGTTCTCGAA
>NZ_RZOM01000548.1:0-4068 GCF_003999175.1 Mesorhizobium sp. M7A.F.Ca.ET.027.03.2.1
CCTCGGCACCGGCCATCGGGCCGACCATCGGCATGACCTCGCTCGGCAGCAGCTGCCTGCGCTACATGAAGACGCTGAAGCCGGCGCTGGAACGGCGCGGCTATGACGTTGCCGTCTTCCACACCACCGGAATGGGCGGCCGCGCCTTCGAATCGATTGCCGGTCAGGACCACTTTTGCGCGGTGTTCGACTTCAGCCTGCAGGAAATCACCAATCATCTTGCGGGCTCTGTCGTCAGTTCCGGCACCGACCGGTTGGAGAATGCTGGCGCTCGCGGCATTCCGCAGATCGCCGCACCCGGGGCGGTCGACATGGTCGATCTGCCGACCTGGCAGGATTTGCCGGCTAAATTCTCGACGCGGCCGTTTCATGCCCACAACAGGCTGATCGCGTCGATCACCGTCGATGCCGACGATCGCCGCCAGGTCGCCAGGACCATCGCCGCCAAACTGGGTGCCGCGAAAGGCCGCTCCGCCTTCATCCTGCCTACCGGCGGCATCCAGGAATGGGATACGCAGGGTGAGCCGCTTTATGACCCCGAAGCCCTGGCTGCCTTCGCCGATGAAATGCGCAGGGCTATTCCCGCCGGGGTCGAGTTCCACGAGATCGACGCCCATATCAACAGCGACGACTTCGTCGACAAGGCGCTCGAGATCTTCGACCGCTGGGTCGAGGAAGGCATCATCCCGCGCGGCAAGCCGGCCGAGGGAGTGGCAGCGTGAGCGCTGTTCCGGCCCAGGCACTGGTCCTCGATTTCGGCGGCGTCGTCACCCGGACGCTGTTCGAGACGCATGCCTTGACCGAACAGGCGCTCGGCCTCGCGCCGGGGACGCTGCAATGGCGCGGGCCGTTCGATCCGGGCAGCGATCCGCTGTGGCGCGCCATGCAGGCCGACGAGATCAGCGAGCGCGACTACTGGCGCTCCCGCACCAGTGAGGTCGGTCAGCTCATCGGCGAGGACTGGCAGGCGATGGAGACCTTCGTCCAACGAGCGCGCGGCGCCGAGCCGGAAAAGGTGGTGCGGCCCGAGGCCGACAGCGCCATTCGCACGGTGCATGCGGCGGGTTTTCGGCTGGCGATCCTGTCCAACGAACTCGACCTGTTCTACGGCGCCGATTTCCGCCGGCGGTTGCCTTTGCTCGGCCTGTTCGATGTGATCATCGACGCCACTTACACCGGCATCCTCAAGCCCGATCCACGCGCCTATGCCTTCGTCACCGAGGCGCTCGGCCTGCCGGCTGGCGCTTGCGTCTTCGTCGACGACCAGCGGCGCAATGTCGATGGCGGCTGTGCTGCCGGCATGCGCACGGTCCATTTCGACGTCGCTCGCCCGGCTCATTCCTATGCCGAAGCCCTCGGTCATTTCGGCCTCGTCCCAGTTGCCTGAGATTTTTTTGCGGAGTCCTCCATGCGCGACATCAATTTTCTCACCGAAACCAACGCCAAGCCGATCTGGCACCCGATGGCGCATCCGGCCGAGATGCGGGCCAACCCGCCGAAGGTGATCATGAAAGGCGAGGGTGTGATGGTCACCGACATAGCCGGCAACACTGTGCTCGACGCCGTCGGCGGTCTGTGGAACGTCAATCTCGGCTACAGCTGCGACCCGATCAAGCAGGCGATCGCCGACCAGCTTTCGGCGCTGCCCTATTATTCCGGTTTTCGCGGCACTTCGACAGGACCGTCGATCGAACTCGCCTACGAACTCTGCGAATGGTTCGAGCCGGAAGGCATGGTGCGGACCTTCTTCACCTCGGGCGGCTCGGATTCGGTCGAAACGGCACTTCGGCTGGCGCGGCAATACTGGAAGATCCGCGGCCAGGCCGACCGGACAAAATTCCTCGCCTTGAAGAAGGGCTATCACGGCACGCATTTCGGCGGCGCGTCGGTCAACGGCAATGCCAATTTCCGCCGCAACTACGAGCCGCTGCTGCCCGGCGTCTTCCACATTCCCGCCCCTTGGACCTTCCGCAACCCGTTCGATGAGACCGACCCAGCGCGGCTGGCGAAACTGTGCGCCAAGGCGCTGGAGGACGAAATCGCCTTCCAGGGCGGCGACACCATCGCCGCTTTCATCCTGGAGCCGGTTCTCGGCGCCGGCGGCGTCATCGTTCCGCATGAGAGCTTCATGCCACTGGTGCGTGAGATCTGCGACCGCCATGAAATCCTGCTGATCGCCGACGAGGTAGTGACGGGCTTCGGCCGCACCGGCGCATGGTCGGGCTCGCGTCTGTCCGGCGTGAAGCCGGACTTCATGACCATCGCCAAGGCGATCACGTCAGGCTATTTCCCGCTCGGCGCGACCTTGATCGGCGGAAAAGTCGCCGATGTCTTCGAGGCCGACAAGACCAGTTTTGGTGCGATCGGCCACGGCTATACCTATTCCGGCCACCCGGTCGGCTGCGCGGCGGGTCTGGCGGCGCTTGCAGAGACCAAACGGCTTCGCCTGAACGAGAACGCGGCGGCACGGGGCGTCGAACTCGCGGCCACGCTGGAGGGGCTGAAGGCCAGGCATGCGATCGTCGGCGATGTCAGGTACAAGGGCCTGATGGCGGCGCTGGAGCTGGTCTCGGACCGCACGACGAAAAAGCCTGCCGACAAGAAGACCATGGCCGTGGTTTCGGAGGCCGCCTATGAGGCCGGCGTCATGCTGCGCGTGTCGGGCAACGCCATCATCCTGTCGCCGCCGCTCATCATCAGCGCTGCCGATGTGACGAAGATCGGCGAAGCATTGGATGCGGGCCTGTCGAAGGCCTGACGGGTTAGCTGGACACAACGGAGTTTCAAGACGCAATGAGCCAATCGCAAGAAGCACTGGTTAGCCGGCGTTCCCGCCTGCTCGGCGCGAAATCGCAATTGTTCTACGACGAGCCCGTGCATCTGGTGCGCGGCGAAGGTGTCTGGCTCTACGATGCCGATGGTCGGAAATATCTCGACGCCTACAACAATGTCGCACATGTCGGCCACTGCCACCCGCATGTGGTCGAAGCCCTGTGCCGGCAGGCCAGCCTGCTCAACACCCACACGCGCTATCTGCACACCGCCATCCTTGATTATGTCGAGCGGCTGACCGCGACCTTCGCTGCCAGCCTGTCGTCCGCCATCCTGACCTGCACCGGCAGTGAGGCCAACGACATCGCGCTGCGCATGGCGCAGGCCGCCACCGGCCGCATGGGCGTCATCGCCACCGACGCCACCTACCATGGCAACACCACGGCGGTTTCGCAGCTCAGCACCCGCATGCCGCCGGTCGGTGGCCGCGCCCGCAATGTCAGGCTGGTGCCGGCGCCTGACAGCTATCGCCATCAGGATGCGATGGCCAACGGCAAAGCCTTTGGCGACGCGGTGCGCGAAGCCATCGCCTCGCTGGAGCAGGATGGCATCGGCCTGTCCGGCATCATCCTGTGTCCGCTGCTCGCCAATGAAGGCTTTCCGACGCTCCCATCCGGATTTTTCGACGACGCGATGCGCGCGGTGCGTGACGCCGGCGGACTGGTCATCGCCGATGAGGTGCAGCCCGGTTTCGGCCGCACCGGCAGTCATTTCTGGGGCCACCAGCGCGCTGGCTTCGTTCCCGACATCCTCACCATGGGCAAGCCGATGGGCAACGGCCATCCGGTCGCCGCCGTGGTCACCTCGAGGGAGATCCTGGCGACCTTCCGCAACGCTTTCCGCTACTTCAACACCTTCGGCGGCAACCCGGTTTCCTGCGCGGTGGCGAATGCCGTTCTCGACGTCATCGAGCAGGAAGATCTCGTCGCCAACGCACGCGATGTCAGCGCCTATGCGCTTGGGCTGCTGCGCCCGCTGGCGGATCGGCATGAATGCATCGGCGAGGTCAGGGGCGCCGGCCTGTTCCTCGGCGCCGAATTGGTTCACGACCGCGAGACGCGCGAGCCGGCGCCCGACATTGCCGAGCAGGTCGCCAACCGCATGCGCCACTGCGGTGTGCTCATGGGCAAGACCGGCATCCACGGCAATGTGCTGAAGATCCGCCCGCCCATGCCGTTCTCGCGCGACAATGCCGACGTCCTGATCGGCGTCCTCGACGAGGTGCTGGGTGAAGTC
>NZ_RZOM01000549.1:0-4063 GCF_003999175.1 Mesorhizobium sp. M7A.F.Ca.ET.027.03.2.1
ATTATTACCCGCTGATCAATGCGCGGATGCTCTCGCCCCGTCTCGGGCGCACCGCCTTCTGGCTGATGTTTGCCGGCTTCAACGTCGCGTTCTTTCCGATGCATCTCAGCGGCCTGCGCGGGATGCCGCGCCGCGTCTTCACCTACCCCGAGGGGATCGGTTGGGACTGGCTGAATCTCATCTCCACGATCGGCGCCTATGTTTTCGCGGCAGGGGTGCTGGTGGTTGTCTTCGATGTTGTACGGCCGAAGCATCGCGAACCCCGCAGCGAGCAGAATCCGTGGAAGGCGGGCACGCTCGAATGGCTGAACGAGCCCGAGGAGAACTGGGGCGTTCGATCCATTCCGATCATCGAGAGCCGGTATCCGCTTTGGGACCAGGCGGATCTGATGCAAAAGGTCAATGAGGGCGCCTATTATCTTCGCAGTGCCAAGGAGAATCGCCGCGAGACGCTCATCACCTCGGTGCTCGACGCCCATCCGCTACAGTGCCAGCGCGTGGCGACATCAACCACGATCACAATAATCTCGGCCGCATTGCTCGGCGGGGTCTTCGTCGCGCTCACCTTCGAACTCTGGATCCTCGCCCTATTGTCGGGCATCGGCACGCTCTCTGCCGTTCTGTGGTGGCTCTGGACCGGCACCGGCGAAACCCCGGAAAAGAAGACCAAGGATGTCGGCCTTGGATTGCGCTTGCCGCTCTATGCCTCCGGTCCGGATTCTGTTGGCTGGTGGGCGATGTTCATTACAATGGTTGGCGACGGAACTGCCTTCGCCAGCCTCATCTTCGGCTATTTTTTCTACTGGACCATCCATCCCGACTTCACTCTGGGGCAGCCGGGTCCCGGTATGCGGTGGCCGATGATCGCGCTGTCTCTCTTCGTCGCCGCATGGGTCGCGATGCTTGGTGCGCGCCGACTGAACGCAAGCGGGTGGATCGACGGCGCACGCGTTGCGCTTGTTGCTGCGTTTCTGCTGACGCTTGCTGCCTCTGCAGCCGGTTTTGCCGGACCCTGGCAGCATGACATGCAGCCGACCGCGCATGTCTATCCGGCGATCGTCTGGATTCTCGTCATCTGGGCGCTTGCTCATGCCGCGGTCGGATCCGTCATGCAGCTCTATTGCCTTGCGCGCAGCCTCGCCGGTCGCCTGACGCGGGAGCACGACATGGAACTGCACAACGTCGCGCTCTACTGGCATTTTATGGCGATCACCGCTGTCATCACCTTCGCCGTCATCGGTCTTTTCCCGGAAGCGATGTGAGACGGTGATGCGCATCATTCCCAAAGAGGTCGAAACGCTCTGGACGCTCTTCACCGCGCCCGTGATCTGGGCCGGACATTTCCTCGCCTGTTACGCACTGGCCGCAATCTGGTGTGCCAAGCGCGGTGACCTCGGTTTCGCTGTCGTCCAGGCTGGCATAGTGGCTATGACGCTGGCGGCACTCGCGATGATCGTCTTGTCCGGCTGGCTCGCCTGGAGGCAGTGGGGCTTCGGCACGAACGACCCGCCGCACGACGATCCCACAGCGACGGACCGCAACCTCTTCCAGGGGTTTGCCACGCTACTGCTTTGCGGCCTGAGCTTCGTCGCCGTGCTCTACGTGGGGCTGCCGCTGCTCTTCATCGACGGATGCTCCTCATGAGGACGGCAAGCCTGTTGCTGGGCTTCGTCACCCTCGCGCTGGTCTGGGCGGGACCGCTGCTCGATGCGTGGCGTGGCTCGTTCGCGGCTCACATGCTTGCCCACATGGGCGTCGTCGCGATTGCGGCGCCGCTGATAGCAATCGGTATTGCCAGAACGATACGCTCCGTGGCCACCGCCGCTCCCCTTATCGCCTCTCTCGTCGAACTGATTGTCGTCTGGGGCTGGCATGCGCCGGCTGCGCGCCAGTGGGCCGAGACATCGACCATCGCCACCATGATCGAGCAGGTGTCCTTCCTTGGCGCCGGGCTGTTCCTGTGGCTGACGTGCATGGCGCCGCGCAATGCCGATGCGCCGGCTAGGGACGCTGCCGGCGCCTTCGCGTTGCTCCTGACCTCCATCCACATGACGTTGCTTGGCGCGCTGCTCTCGCTCGCCTCGCGACCGCTCTATGGCCTCGGCGAAGTGACGTGCTTCGGCCTCGTGCTCGGGGCGGGGCAGGACCAGGCGCTCGGCGGCATCATCATGTTGATGATCGGCGCTGCCGTTTACCTCGCCGGAGGCGTCTTCCTGCTTGCCAGGCTCCTGAGCGGCAAAACCGAGAGGCTGGCCGGCTGATGCACGTCAACTGGAAACACTTGGCGATAGGCTTGGCGATCTTGCCGGCCGCGGTGCTTTTCGCGACCTGGATCGGCTTCTTCAACGTTGGTGCCTCGACCGGCCACTGGAAGGTGACCGAATGGTTCCTGCACTTCGCGATGCGCTCGGCCGTGCGGACATACGCACTCACGGTCAAGGTGCCGGACGAGCTGCCGCGCTACGCTATTCAGCCGGCTGCCGGCCATTTCGCGCGCGGCTGCGCCATCTGCCACGGTGCGCCCGGCGAACCGCGGTCGCCCGCCGTCCTTGCGATGCTGCCGCAGCCGCCGGACCTTGCCGGCAAGGTCGGCGAATGGACGGACGCCGAACTCTTCCGCATCGTCCAGCACGGCGTGCGCTTCACCGGCATGCCGGCCTGGCCGACGCAGCAGCGCGACGATGAAGTCTGGGCGATGGTCGCCTTCCTGCGCGAACTGCCGATGATGGACGAGGCGCGGTGGCGCGACCTTGCTTATGGCAGTAGCGAACCGTCGACTGGCCAAACACAAGGCCTCGAACGCGCACTCGCCGACTGTACCCGCTGCCACGGCACGGACGGGCTCGGCCGGAGCCCCGCAACGCCCGTCTTGGCCTCTCAGCGCGAAACCTATCTTCTTGAGAGTTTGAGAGCCTACGCTACCGGCCACCGCCAGAGCGGTGTCATGGGAATTTCTGTCACCGCTGTCGACCCTGCACTCCTCGCCGATCTCGCGCGGCATTTTTCCGCGCTGCCTGCGCCTGCAACGTCGACGCAACCGGACCGTGCCCGGATCGCGCGTGCCGATGAGATCGCGCGACGCGGCATCCCGGAGCGCGACGTTCCGGCATGCCTGGGTTGCCACGGTCGTCCGGACCGCAACCCCATCTATCCGGAACTGTCCGGACAGCCCGCCAAATACATTGCGACCCAGCTCGAGCTTTTCCGCGAGGAAAAGCGCGGCGGCACGCGCTTCGCCCATCTGATGCGCAACGCTGCTAAAAACCTCTCGGACGAAGATATTGCCGCATTGGCCGCCTATTTCGCGCAAATGTTGCGTGCCGCCGCAACCGGAACGCCCTGATGGCGTTACGTCACTGTCCCAATCTTCGGGAATATCCAATGCGAAAAATTCTGGGCGTCTTACTCGTCATTGTCGCCTTCGTCATAATCGCGGGGGCGGGCTTGTTCTTCTTCTCGCGCGAACAGGCCACCGTTCCGATCGAGCAGACCTACGGTCCAAACCCGACGCTTGCCGAACCCAATCCGACCTGGATACCCACGGTCCACGTTGCCGAGGCGACCCCTTGGCCCCAAGGCAAGATGCCGGTCGCCGCCAAAGGCTTCGCCGTCAACGAATTCGCTGGCGGCCTCGACCATCCGCGCTGGCTGCACGTGCTGCCCAATGGCGACGTGCTGGTCGCCGAAAGCAATGCGCCACCAAAACCTGACGAAGGTTTTTCCATACGTGGCTGGTTCATGAAACTGTTCCAGAGCCGGGCTGGCGCCGAGGTGCGGAGCGCCAACCGTATCTCGTTGTTACGCGACGAGAACGGCGATGGCGTGGCTGAGACCAGGACAGTCCTCCTCAGCAGCCTCTTCTCGCCCTTCGGCATGACGCTGCTCGACGGCAAGCTCTATGTCGCCAATGCCGACGCGGTCGTCGCTTTCCCCTATCGCGATGGCGACGCCGAGATCACTGCTCCGTCCGAGAAGATCGTCGACCTTCCGGCCGGCCGCAATCACCATTGGACCAAGGACGTCATTGCCAGTCCGGACGGAACGAAGCTCTATGCCACCGTGG
>NZ_RZOM01000054.1:0-12135 GCF_003999175.1 Mesorhizobium sp. M7A.F.Ca.ET.027.03.2.1
GGCCTTGGCGGTGAGGACAGGCCATTCGCAGGCGCCATTCGCGGCATCGACCCGAAGATCGACTCGTCCAGCCGGCTGGTGAACATCCGGGCGGAAGTCGCCAATCCCGATGGCAAGCTGACCCCCGGCCAGTTCGTGCAGGTGCGTGTCGAGCTGCCCGAAGAGCAGAACGTGCTGACCCTGCCGCAGACGGCGCTGACGACAAGCCTCTATGGCGACTACATCTTCGTGGTGCAGCCGGCCAAGCCTGCCGAGGCGGCCCCAGCCAAGCCGGAGGAAAAACCCGCCGCGCCGTCAGCCGACAAATCGGCGGAAGCCAAGCCTGCGGACACCAAGCCGGCCGATGCCATGAAGCCGGCGGCTGATGCAGCCAAGCCTGCCGCCGATGCGGCAAAACCAACCGACAAGGCTGCCGATCCGGCCAAGCCGGCGGCGGAAGGTGACCAGCCCGCGCTCGTGCTGTCGCAGGTGTTCGTCAAGCCCGGCCGCCGCAATCAAGGCATGGTCGAGATCGTCGAGGGGCTGAAGGCCGGCGACGAGGTCGTCACCGCCGGCCAGAACCGCCTCTTCAACGGCATGTCCGTCGTTGTGGACAACACCATCGACCCGACCAAATCGGCGAACAAGCAGGCCGAACAGCAATGAGCTTTTCAGATCTCTTCATTCGCCGGCCTGTTCTTTCGACGGTCCTTGCCTGCATGATCCTGCTCCTGGGTTTCCAGGGCATCTTCAACCTGTCGATCCGGCAGTATCCGAAGGTCGACGAAACCGCGATCACCATCACGACGGCCTATCCAGGCGCCAGCGCCGATCTGATCCAGGGCTTCATTTCCGCCCCGATCGCCCGCGCCGTCGCCTCGACCGAAAACATCGACTACGTCACCTCGTCCAGCCGCCCGTCCTCCAGCACCGTGACCGTGCAGATGAAGCTCGGCTCGAACCCCGACGTCGCGCTGACCGAAGTCCTGTCCAAGGTCCAGGGCGTGCGCGGCACCTTGCCGGACGCATCGAAGGACCCTGTCATCGTCAAGGGCACCGGCCAGCAGTTCGCGATGATGTACATCTCGATGCAGAACCCGAACATGACGAAGGAGCAGCTGACCGAGTATATCGAGCGCGTCATCAGGCCGCGCATGTCGACGGTCGAAGGCGTCGCCGACGTGCAGATCTTCGGCGCCCAGGAATACTCGATGCGCGTCTGGATCGATCCGGTCAAGCTTGCCGCGCGCGGCGTGACGGCCTCCGAACTGCTGACGGCGATCAACAATTCCAACTTCCTGTCGGCGCCCGGCAACACCCAGAACGAGTATGTCGTTTCCTCGATCACCGTACGCTCGACATTGCAGACGCCGGAGGCATTCGCCGAGCTGCCGCTGCGCTCGACTGACGGCAATGTGGTGCGGTTGCGCGACGTGGCTCGCGTCGAACTCGCGGCCGAGAACACCGACACCCGGGTCTCGTTCAACGGCAAACCCGGCACCTTCCTCGCCATCTTCCCGACGCCGGCGGCCAATCCGCTGACCACGGCGGCTGCGCTCACCAAGCTGGTGCCGCAGATTCAGGAGACGCTGCCGAAAGGCATGACGATCGAGGTCGTCTACGACGCGACCGGGCAGATCAGCGCTTCGATCGAAGAGGTGTTCAAGACCATCGCCGAGGCGGTTGCCATCGTCATCGTCGTCATCCTTCTGTTCCTTGGCTCCTTCCGGTCGGTGATGATGCCGATCATCACCATCCCGTTGTCGCTGATCGGCGTCTGTTTCCTTTTGTTTGCGGTGGGCTATTCGATCAACCTGCTGTCGCTGCTGGCCATGGTGCTGGCGATCGGCCTGGTCGTCGACGACGCCATCGTGGTGGTGGAGAACATCCATCGCCATATGGAAGAAGACCACATGTCGCCGATGCAGGCCGCGTTCAGCGGTATGCGCGAAATATCGTCGGCCATCATTGCCATGACCATGACACTGGCCGCCGTGTTCGCGCCGCTGGCCTTCACCGGGGGCCTGACCGGCGCATTGTTCCGTGAATTCGCAGTCACGCTCGCCGGCTCAGTGGTGCTGTCGGGCGTCATCGCCATCACCATCACCCCGATGATGTCGGCACGCCTCCTGAAGTCCGGCACGCCGGGCCGTTTCCAGCGCATTGTCGACGGCGCCTTCGCGCGCGTCGAGCATGTCTATGAACGCGCCGTCACCGGGTCGCTCAATTATCGCCCATTGACGCTGATCATCGTGCTTGCGCTTGTCGGCGTCACCGGCTTCATGTTCACCAAGACCTCGAGCGAACTGGCGCCGGAAGAGGACCAGGGCTTTCTGCTCTCGATTGTGACAGGGCCGCGTTATGCGACCTCCGATTACACCGAGACATATGTCAACCAGATCCTCGGCCTGGTGAAGGATATTCCCGAAACACGGGCGCAGTTCTCGGCCGTCGCCTTCGGCGGCACGACAAACAGCGCCTTCGTCGGCTATGCCTTCAAGGATTGGGCGGAACGCAAGCGCAATTCGAAGGAACTGCAGGCCGACATCACGGCCCGTATCGCCAAAGTGGCTGGCGTCGAGGCCTTCGTCTTCGCGCCGCCGACGCTGCCCGGCTCTGGTGGCGGCCTGCCCATTTCCATGGTGGTGCGATCGACCGGCGCTTCCTCGGAAGTGTACGAGGTGGCCGAGCAGATCAAGAACAAGGCGCAAGCCTCCGGCCGCTTCATCGTCGTGCAGAATTCGATGGCCTATGACGCACCAGAGGTGACGGTGACCATCGACCGTGATCGCGCCGCGGCGTTGAACCTGCCGATCGCAGATATCGGCCGCACGCTGACCTTGCTGGTCGGCGGCGCCGAAGTGGCGCAGTTCGACCGTGACTCCAACAGCTACGACATCATCCCGCAGGTGCCGCAGGAGTTTCGCGACAACCCCGATAAGCTCGGCGAATACTTCGTGCGCAGCGTGACGGGCGAGATGGTGCCGCTCTCGGCGGTGGTCAAGATTTCGAACAATGCGGCGCCGGCGGCAATCGAGCAGTTCAACCAACTGAATTCGTCGACGATTTCGGCGCTTCCGTTGCCCGGCGTCACGACTGGCGACGGGCTGAAGGCGCTGGAGGACATCGCCCAGGAGAGCCTGCCCGACACCTTCTTCATCGACTATTCCGGTCAATCGCGACAGGAAAAGGAACAGGGCAACACCATCCTGATCGCTTTCGCGGCCGCCGTTGTCGTCATCTATCTGGTGCTGGCGGCGCAGTTTGAAAGCTTCCGCGACCCGCTGATCATCATGATGGCGGTGCCGCTGTCGATCTTCGGCGCGATCGTGCCGCTCAATCTCGGCCTCGGCACGCTCAACATCTACACGCAGGTCGGCCTGATCACACTGATCGGTCTGATCACCAAGCACGGCATCCTGCTGGTCGAGTTCGCCAACCAGCAGCGTGAAAAGCATGGCATGCGGCGGCGCGACGCGATCATCGCCTCGGCCAAGGTGCGCCTGCGGCCGATCCTGATGACGACAGCGGCGATGGCCCTCGGGGTGGTGCCGCTGATTACGTCCAGCGGCGCTGGTGCCGCGGCCCGCTATTCGATGGGCCTGGTCATCTTCACCGGCATCCTGGTCGGAACCCTGTTCACGCTCTTCGTTGTGCCCATGTTCTACACCTTCATCGCCAGCAAGGACCTGCCTCATTTGGCGGAGAAGCCGGATCCCAAGCTGATGCCGGCACTGCCGAGCTAAGGCGGTCGAGGAATTCCCGCTCGGAAATGGGCAGGACAAATAGATGGAAGCAAAAGAAAAGAGGCCGGGAATTTCCGGCCTCTTTTCTTTTTGGCTGGGCTCGATACCCCGGTTCGAGCTTTGCTCGATACCGCCGGTTTGCGCTGTACTCAATACCCTGGTTCGAGCTGTGCTCGATACCGCAGCGTTTTCCGGCGGGAGCCTTGAACACGGCGCGGCAGCATGCTGACGCGCCGGTCACAGCCTGCTACTTGACGATGACGATGCTGGTGTTGGTCGCCCCGAAGGTTTCGACGAGCTGGTAGAAATCGGCGGCGTTGTCGGGGTGCAGCCGTACGCAGCCATGTGAAGCCGGCTGGCCGAGACGCTTGATCGCATAGGTCGCGTGCACCGCATAGCCGCCGCTGAAGAAGACCGAGTGCGGCATCGGGGCGTTGTCATATTTCTTCGAATACCACATTTCATGCATGCGGGTCGGCTTGAACGAGCCGGTCGGCGTCACATGGGCCCGGTCGCCGGTGGAGACTTTCCAGGCGAAGGTCGGCCGGCCGTCGACGGAGACTTCCATGATCTGCTGCGATAGCGAAACGCGCGCCACGATCTTGTTGGCGGCGTGCGCCGCACCCGAGCCGGCGCCGAGCAGCAGTGCTGCACCAGTCAAGGCAGCAGCGGTGATGTTGATAAGCTTGGCGGAAATGGCGGTATGCATGATGAAGTCCCCTCTCTCTGCCGGTTGGTCCGGCTCCAATTCGATGGCCGCTTATCCCAACGTCATGTTTCGAGAAGATTTCGCAAAATGCTCGCTTCTGTTTCGAATCTGTTTCCACTGGTTAACAAACGTCCCTCTTATAGATGGGTTGGACACGCTCGGCAGGCCCCGCCAGCAAAGACCAGCGGCAGGAACATGAGTATCCGCCTTCAAACGAAAGTGCGAATTGGCATCATGTGAAAGAACAGTCGTCGACATCGAAACCAACCTGCAACAAAGCGCGGCTCCAAGCGGCATGATCCGGATACGGGGTGCGAGCAAAGTTGACGCAACGAAAACAGCCGGAAACGAACATGGGAACGAAATCGAACGCGCTGTCCTGGCTTCTCAGGATCAGCATCGCGGCGGCGGTCATCGGCGGCGTCGGCACGGTTGCCGGCACCCCGCTGACAAGCCTCGGCGCGATGACATCAGGCGAGATTTCGACGCTGCATGCCGCACTGTTTTTCGCCACGGTCTGGATTGTTTCCAGCCTGCGCATCGCCCGGCTAAAGGCCCTCTGGCGGGTCGGCCTTAGGCTGACGGGTTTGCGCGGCGCCTCCGGCAACTTGCTGCCGAGAGGACCGAAGGCCCGCGCCGCGACGGGGGGCTCCGTGGGCGGCGCGGGCACTTCGGGGGTATCCTGAAGAGACCCGCAACAGGTTCATTTTTGAAGATCTGGCATGGGGAACTGCGACGATGAAAACGAAATTCGCTGCTTCGGTGCTTTCCGCACTGCTTTACGCCCAGGGCCTGCTCGGCTTTGCCGGTCTTGCTACCGTGCTGCTCAGGGACCGCGCCCATGCAAGCGAACTCACCATGGGCAGTGACATGCCGGTGGGGCCATCGCTTCTGCTGGTTCGCTGAGCGTCAAGAGCATCGGGCCCAGAGACGGAAAATCCGATGCCTGACAAAAGGGATTGCGCCAGTACCCGGCGGTCAGTCGGCGAATTGCCGCGGCGGATCGAACCGGTAGCCGGCGCCACGTATTGTGGTGATGGTGTCGGTGTCGAGCTTGCGGCGCAGCCGCACGATGCGCGAATCGATCGAGCGATCGAAGGCGTCGGCGTTTTCGGCCGGTGCCGCGGCGATGATGTCGTCGCGCGTGAGCACCTTGCGCGGACTGGCCAGGAACAACCTGAGCAGCGCCACCTGGCCGGGCGAAAGCTGTTCCTCGGAGCCGGAACGATGCATGACCATGGCCGATCTCAGATCGACGGTCGCGTTCTCCAGCACGATCAGTTCCTGGGTGCCCCTGCCGCGGCGCGAAAGCAGGCCGCCTACACGAGCGGCCAGTTCACGGACATTGAGCGGACTCTCGACGACGTCGGCCGCACCAAGCTCCAGCGCCAGCACCTTGTCGACGAGATCCGCCGGCCGGCAGATCAAGATGAAATCCGGCCCGCCCTCGCCGCCTCCTGCTTGGTCGCCATAACGTCTGAGCAGATCCCGCCCCTCCGCCTGGCTGAGGCTGTCGCCGACGACGACGACGTCGATGCCCTTTCCCGACAGCAGCGATTCGGCCTCCCAGGGCTGACGTGCCTGATGCACGTCGTGGCCGCGCCGCTCGAGATGGTCGGCGAGTTCGGTCGCCACCACTTCGGCTACCGAAACGAGCGCAATAACGGATCGTGCGGCCATCTTTTCCAACCGTTCCCTGGCAACCCGGATATGAGTGCTGGACATGATGTTTATACCCAATCTACTTTCCACTGAAAGTGGGAGCGAAAGCATCGTGCGGGCAAGAATTGTCATAGTCGAGGATGAGCCCGACCTCAGGGACGCGGTCGCCGAATATCTTGGCGCATCCGGCTATGACGTGGCCACCGCTGAAAGTGCTGCCGCGGCGCGCAGCCTCGTTGAAACGCAATCGTTTCATCTCGCCATTCTCGACATCGCCATGCCCGGCGAGGACGGCCTCTCGCTCGGCCGCTGGCTGCGTTCGAAACTGCCGATCGGCATCATCTATGCCACCGCGGCCGGCACCGCGCTCGACCGTATCGTCGGGCTGGAACTCGGTGCCGACGACTACATCGTCAAGCCCTACGAATTGCGCGAAGTGCTGGCCAGGGTCCGCAGCGTGTTGCGCCGCGTTCCCCAGCCGAAGGAACTCCAGGACAAGAAAGCCGGGACGGATCGCCGTTCCGTTGCCTTCGGCCCCTTTCAGGCCGACCTTGACGGCAGGCTGGTCACCGGCGCCAATGGCGCGGTGATCGACATGGCCAAGAGTGAGTTCGACGTGCTGGAGATTTTCCTCACCCGCGCCAACCGGCTGCTGACCCGCGCCGCTATCTCCGAGGCGATCGGTTTCACCGAAGATCCGGAATCGTCGCGCGCCGTCGACATCCGCATCATGCGGCTGCGCAAAAAGATCGAGGCCGATCCCGCCAATCCGAAATTCCTGCGCACGGTACGCGGCGAGGGCTATATCTTCTCGCTGCCGACCGGCGACGGCAACTGAGCACCGGGCCAGAAGGATTCGGTTGCTCGCCAGCCGGAATTGGCACGACTCCGAATTGGCGCGACTCCGGAATGACAGCACAAGATGATCGCTGAAGCAGCAAGCACCGATATGCAAGGGTTCAGGCAGGGCGCGGCGATGGCGGCCGTGCGCGTCGTTCGCCGGCTGCGCGAGGCCGGCGACTGGCAGCGCGAGATGGACGGCATACTGGAAACGCTCTGCCGGGCCATGGATTGCCAGCGCGGCATCCTGTTTCGCTTGCGCGAACTGCCAGGCCAGGGCTTCGCCCAATCCGTCGCCGCCTATTGGATCGACCCTCTTTTCGGCGGCGAACTGGCGTCGCCAACCGTCATCATGCAATCGATCGTCAATTCCGACCCCCTGCTGGAGCGGCTTGCCGAGGACGAGAGGCAAGGCAAGATCTTCGCCGGCCATACGCGCGACCTCGAAGGTTTCCTGAGGACCGATTTCGAGAAGCAGAACATCAAGTCGTTCCTCTCGGTCTCGGTCTTCGCGCATGGCCATCTCTGGGGCACGTTGGCGGTCAATGACTGCGTCAGCGAGCGTGCATGGACCGACGAGGAAGAGGCGACGCTGCACATCATCGCGCTCGCTATCGGCGACGCTATCGAGCGCTCGCCCTCCGACGCCCATGCCAGCGAGGTCATTCGCCGGACTATGCTGCAGGCCTCGCTTGATGCCATCGTCGTCATCGACGAGACCGGCTCGATCATCGAATTCAATCCGGCCGCCGAGAAGATGTTCGGCTTCCAGCGCAGCGACATTCTCGGCAAGGATCTGCTCGATACGATCGTGCCGATCTACTACCGCAAGGGCTATGCTTCGGGGGCCGAATACATGTCCGGCCGCGGCGCGCCGATGGTCGGCCAAAGGCTCGAGACGGTGACCCAGAATGCTGCCGGCGAAGTGTTCCCGATCGAGCTGACGGCGACCGAGATGCGGGTCGCCGACCGCCGCCTGATCTTCGGCTCCATCCGCGACCTGCGCGACAAATTGCGTGCGGAGGAAGAAATCGGCCGGCAGCGCGAGAAGCTGCACCAGAACGAGAAGATGGCGGCGATGGGTTCGTTGCTGGCCGGCGTATCGCACGAGCTCAACAATCCCCTGGCAGTGGTTGTGGCGCAATCGACGCTGCTGCACGAATTCGCTTCCGATCCGCAGACCAAGGTGCGCGCCGAGAAGGTGCGCGCCGCGGCCGAGCGCTGCGGCCGCATCGTCAAGAGCTTCCTGTCGATGGTCCGCCTCCATCCCGCGGCACAGGCCGAGACCGACCTCAACCAGGTGATCCGGTCGGCACTTGAAGTGACCGCTTATGGCGCGCGCTCAAGCGGCATCGTCATCGACACCGATTTCGCCGCCGGCCCGCTGCTGGCCATGGCAGACGCCGACCATGTGACGCAGGTAGCGGCCAACTTCCTCATCAACAGCCAGCACGCCTTGGCTGGCATTGCCGGTGACCGGCTGATCAAGGTGCGGACGTTCCGCAGCGACCGCGGTCACCCCTGCTTCTCGGTCGAGGACAATGGGCCCGGCGTGCCGGAAGCGATCCGCGGCCGCATCTTCGAATCCTATTTCACCACCAAGCCGGTCGGCGTCGGCACCGGCATCGGCCTGTCGATCTCGAAATCGATCATCGAGCGGCACAATGGCAATGTCTGGTTCGAGGAAGTGCTCCCGAGAGGCGCGCGTTTCGTCGTCCAGCTGCCGGCCATCGTGGCCGGCCTCGCCACCGCCGGCGATAACCAGCCGCGATCAAGCGGCCTGCGCCATGCCTTGATCATCGATGACGAGCCGGATGTCGCCGGCTCGCTTTCCGACATTCTCGAACTGATGGGCATCAAGTCGCGGATCGTTCCTGTCTGGGAATCGGCCGCCGCCACGTTGAGCGGCCACATGCCGCCGGACATCGTCTTTTCGGACCTGCGCATGCCCGGCGTCAGCGGCATATCGATCTATCGCGAGCTGCTCGCCGAAAAGCCTGACCTGGCGCGGCGTTTCGTGCTGGTTACAGGCGACCTGATCGGTGCGAAAGCCGAAATCGAGGCCCTGCCGGCACAGCAGCGGCCGCAGATCCTGGAAAAGCCGTTCAGCACGCTGGATGTGCGCAGTGTTCTGTCCGCCATTGCCGAACAGGCGGCCTTTAAAGGATAAAAAAGAGGCCCCCGGGGGCGGGGGCCGAAGAAGAGCGCGCTGGAGGGAGCGCTCGGGGAGTCCAGAGCATGATCCCAAAACGGGAACGGTTTCGGATCAGGCTTCGACAAAATCAGAAAATATTCGGCGTGTCGGCCAACGGTGCGGCAGTGGCGATCATGCGGATGGCGCGGCTCTTGTGTGTTCCGGACTGTTCGGCGATTGCGCGCAGGCAGTCGATACTCTCGGCACCCCAGGTCTGGCCCTTGCAGGCGAAGTCGGTCACCGGTACCGGCAGACGCGCGGTCCTGGTCGTCGTCTGCGCGCCGTCGATGAGATTGGACGGCGGATTCAACGAAGCGAAGGCCGGCCCGATTGTCGGCGTGAACGCCATGCCGACGAAGGCGCAAGCAGCCAGCACCATGAACATCGCCATGGGGTGGTCGCTGGCCCGCTGGCGCAGCGCCAGTTTCGGACGGCGGTCATTGCGCTCTGGAGCCTGAAGGCGGCTCTCGCCGCGGATCGTCTGGATTTTCGCATGCATTGCCTTCCCCTTCGCTGAGTTTCTTTTGGCGGTGAAATGAACTTATCCGCACTTTGTAACGACGATGGGGTGGCGAAGGACTGGCACTGTAACCAATTCGAAACAGCATTCGGGCGAAGTCGGGCAAAATCGGGCATAGCTTCGACGGCGCTCGGGCTTGAGGCGCAACATGACCCGATCTTGCCAAACAGTTTTTCGAAAAGACCAGGCTCAGACCGAAGCTTGAAGCTCGGCAATGATCTTGTGCGCGGCGATACGCCCGGCAATGATGGCGCCCTCGACATACCCCGGAAACGACGGCGAGAGTTCTGAACAGGCGAGATACACCGGCGGTGCGCCGGCAAGGATCGTCCGCTCGGCATCTCTTGCTGTCACGTCGACAACAAGATCGCTGTACGCGCCGCCGCTCCAGCGATCTCCTACCCAGTCACGCAAACTGAAATCGATGACATCACCGGCACTCCGGCCAAGGGCTGCCTCCAACCGGCCGGTCACCTCCGCACGCAGTTCCGGCTCGCCGAGGTCGCGCCAGCGCAGCGCGAGCGACCCGCCGACGAACACGACGAGCGCGGCATGCTCCGCATCCTTGCCGGCGTCGCAGGCAAACAGCCCCGGCGGATCGAGCCACATCACCATGCCGTTCAAATCCCGCCCGCGCCAAAACGGTTTGGCATAGCGCACCAGGATCTTGATAGCCGCGCCGCTTTTCCAGGCGCCGAGCGCCCGCCCCAGTCGGGCTGGCAAGGCGGGAGCAAAGGCGAGCTCCGTAACCGTCGCCGGCGGGACGGCAACCAGGACCGCGCGCGCCTCGATGGCACCCCCGGCCGAAACGACAAGAACACCTTGTGAACTGTGCTCGATGCGCGTGACCGGCTCGCTCAGCCGCAACCGATCGCCAAGGTCGCGGGCCAGATCGTCGGCCAGTGAATGCCTGGTTTCGCGCACGAAATATTGCAGCTCCGGCACCTCGTTGGTGACGCGTCGGTCATTGTCGATCAGATACCAGAGAGGAATCTGGTCCAGCGCCATGCACCAGAGACCTTCGATCATCGAACGGAAGACGGCCCTGGCGTCGGCCGAATCGCGCTGGCGGGCAAGCCAGTCGGCAACGGTCAGTCCGGCAATCGAGACGTCGTCCGGATCGATCCCGTTCATGCGCTCGCGGATTGCCATTGCCGCGTCATAGATCCGCTCTGCTCGTTGTACGGACATCGTCGGCTGGGTGATGAAATCGCCATCGACATAGGTTTCAACCAGCGTCTTGCCGCGCGCCTCGATCAGCGCCATCAATTCCGGCATGTCCTCGCACAGGAACTGGCCGCCACTATCGATCCGTTCGCCAAGTCCGTTCAGTCGGGACTCGACGCGTCCGCCGACCCGGTCGCGTGCTTCGAGCAGAATGAAATCGATGTCGGCCTTCTTCATCTCGAGCGCCGCCGACAGGCCTGTGAAACCCGCACCGACGATGACGACATCGGTTCGCTCGAATTCGCCGCCCTCATCCGTGAAGGTCTTCAGCATTGCCGGCTATCCACCCAATCGCATCCGGCTTCCACCGACGAAGTATGTCCTTGTCGACATATGCCGGCGGGCCGCACACGCCATGCCGCAGGCTGTCTCTAACCTATCGTTTTCTCGAGCATATTGAGCCAGTTGCGATAGGCGATTTTTTCGATCAGTGCGCGGCCGAAACCGCGTGCCGCCAATGCATCGATCAGCTTCGGCAGGCCGGCGACATCCCCGATGACGGCCGGGATCATGGCGCCGTCGAAATCGGAGCCAAGACCAACGCCGTCCTCACCCAGCGCCTGCAGCAGCGAATCGATATGCCGCACCATGATGTCGAGGCTTGTGTCGGCATTCATGCGACCATCCTCGCGCAGGAAGCCGGTTGCGAAGTTCAGCCCGACCATGCCGCCGGTTTCGCGAATCGCGCCGAGCTGCCAGTCGGTCAAGTTGCGCGAATGGCCGCATATCGCGTGCACGTTGGAATGGGTCGCGACCAGCGGCGCATCGCTGAGCGCCGCGACATCGCGAAAGCCCTTCTCGTTGAGATGCGAGAGGTCGATCATGATCTTCAGTTGGTTGCAGGCCTTGACCAGCGCCTTGCCGGCATCGGTGAGGCCGGGGCCGGTGTCGGGCGAGGACGGGAAGCGGAACGGCACGCCGTGGCCGAAGGCGTTCGGCCGGCTCCAGACGATGCCGAGCGAGCGCAGGCCGGCTTCATGCAGCACGTCGAGCATGGTGAGCTCGGGATCGATCGCCTCGACCCCTTCGATGTGGAACACCGCGGCGATCGAGCCTTGCGCCATGGCACCGCGCACATCGCCGGCGCTGCGGCAGACGGTGAGCGCTCCGGCCCGTTCCAGCCTGAACAGGATCGAGGCCATCGCGATGGTCGAGGTCAGCGCCTCATTGCGCGGAACCTCGGGCGGCAGCGGCTCGGCGGCACTCGGCGCCAGGGGCACGGCGCCGCGCCTGGATTTCTCGACAGGCGGCGGAAAGA
>NZ_RZOM01000550.1:0-4060 GCF_003999175.1 Mesorhizobium sp. M7A.F.Ca.ET.027.03.2.1
GCTCAGGCCAGGCCGCTTCGACCGCCAGGTCGTGGTGCCGAACCCTGACATCGTCGGCCGCGAGAAGATCCTCAAGGTGCATGTGCGCAACGTGCCGCTGGCGCCCAATGTCGACCTCAAGGTGATCGCGCGCGGTACGCCGGGCTTTTCCGGCGCCGATCTGATGAACCTCGTCAACGAATCCGCGCTGATGGCGGCACGGCGCAACAAGCGCCTCGTCACCATGGCCGAATTCGAGGACGCCAAGGACAAAATCATGATGGGCGCCGAGCGCCGCTCGTCGGCCATGACCCAGGCCGAGAAGGAGCTGACCGCCTACCATGAGGCCGGCCACGCCATTCTCGCGCTCAACGTGCCATCGGCCGATCCGCTGCACAAGGCCACGATCATTCCACGCGGTCGCGCGCTCGGCATGGTCATGCAGTTGCCCGAAGGCGACCGCTATTCGATGAGCTACAAATACATGATCTCGCGTCTCGCCATCATGATGGGCGGCCGCGTCGCCGAGGAGTTCAAGTTCGGCAAGGAGAACATCACCTCCGGCGCCTCTTCGGATATCGAGCAGGCGACCAAGCTGGCCCGCGCCATGGTCACGCGCTGGGGCTTTTCCGACAAGCTCGGCCATGTCGCCTATGGCGACAACCAGGAAGAAGTGTTCCTCGGCCATTCGGTGGCGCGCACGCAGAACGTCTCGGAAGAAACGGCGCAGATCATCGACGCCGAAGTGCGCCGCCTGATCGACGAGGCCTATTCGTCGGCGAAGTCCATCCTGACCAAGAAGAAGAAGGAATGGATCGCGCTGGCACAGGGCCTGCTGGAATATGAGACGCTGTCCGGCGAGGAGATCAAGCAGTTGATCGCCGGCCACAAGCCCGCGCGCGACCTTGGCGACGACACGCCGCCCAGCCGTGGCTCGGCCGTGCCGAAGTCCGGCGGCCGGCGAAAGAAGGGTCCTGAGCCCGAAGGCGGCATGGAACCGCAGCCATCGAGTTGAGCTTGACCACTGATTTCATCGAACGCCGCGGCTTGCTCCGCGGCGTTTTTTGTTTTTGGCGTTGGGGAGGAGTTGTCCGCGACCTCGCATCTGCGACGGTGACGATTGGCGAAAGCCAAGGTGATAGCTAATCTCCCCGCAAGGGGGAGATTGGCAACGTCGCCGCTGGTGCCCTCGAAGGCAACAAAAAGGCCCGCGAACCCTGCGGTTCGCAGACCTTCTCTTCTTCAGATGTCTTGTCGCTCAGCTCTTCAGCTTGGCATTGCACAGGCTGTAATAACCGCCGCCCTTCTGGATCCAGCGAAGGCCGTTCAACGTGCCCGCGTCCTTGTTGCCATGGTAGCCCTGCAGACAGGTCTTCATGCGCGCCTTCGCGGGCTTTTCGGTCTTGAACTCGGCGGCCAGCGTGGTCGGGAATGTCACGCCCGCGGGCGCTACAGTGGGGGCGACCGCCGCGCTGGTTTCCTTTTTCGTCTGCGGCTCGGTTTTGACCGTATCCTCGCTGACACTGTCCGCTGCTGATGTCGCGCACTTCTCCTTGCGAAAAGCCGTCCAGTCCATGCCGTTCAGAGTGCCGCCTTCCTTGGCTGTTCGATAGGTCTCGCCGCATTCCTTCATCGTCAGTGCGCTTGCGGGGGCGACGCTCCAAGCGACAAATGCGGTCGCAGCCAATACCGCCAATCTCAAACCGTGCATAAGACCCTCCTGGTTGATAATAAGTTTGACGTCTTTTTGTATATGGTTTGTTCTTGATATGTTCAACCAGAATCTTTACGGGCTACCGATGAGCTTGGCGGTGGGCAGTGTAGGCGAATTGATGATGCCGACAGCCCGGCGACATGCAGATGCGAGCAAGGCAGTGTGCGTCTTCGCGCAACAAAAAAGGCCCGCGCATCTTGCGATGCGCGGGCCTTTGTTTGGAGACTATGGCTAAGCGATCAGCCCTTCAGCTTGGCATTGCACAGGCTGTAGAAGCCGCCGCCCTTCTGGATCCACTTCAGGCCGCCGAGCGCGTTGGCGTCCTTGAGGACATAGTACTGGTCGAGGCAGGTGTGCATGCGGCCCTTTCCGGGGGTCTCGCTGGCATATTTCGCCGAGATCGCGGACGGGAACTTGACGCCCTTGGGCGCAGCCGTCGTCGGCTTCGCCGGCTCCTTGGTGTAGCTGGCCTCGTCGGCGGCCGGCACCGTGTCGTCATCCGATGCGCCGGCGCCGCATTCGGTCTTGCGGAAGTCGTTCCACTTCATGCCCTTCAGCGTGTTGGCCGTCTTGGCGGCCTGATACTTGGTGCTGCATTCGGCCATGCTCAGACCCTTGCCGTCGGCGGGGGCCGCGGCAGCCTTGGTGGTTGCCGGCTTGGCGGCGGCAGCGGCGGATGCACCGGCGGCGCATTCGGACTTGCGGAAGTCGTTCCACTTCATGCCGTTCAGCGTGCCGGCAGCCTTCGCCGCCTGGTATTTGGTGCTGCATTCCTTCGCCGTCAGGCCCTTGGCCGTGCTGTCGTCCGCAGCGGCGGCAGCCTTGGCCGCCTTCGTCTCGGCAGCCTTCTTGGTATCGGCCGGCTTGGCGTCGGTCGTCGCGGCGGCGTCGGTGCCGCACTGAGCCTTGCGGAACTGGTTCCAGGTCGCGCCGGCGAGTGTCCCCGCATCCTTGGCGGCGTTGTATTTCGTGCTGCACTCGGCCATCGTCAGTGCGTTGGCTGGCGCGGCCAGGAACAAGGTCGCGACGGCGAGGCCGGTCAAAGTGGCAAGTCGGTGGATGAGCATAGCGTTTCTCCGTTGCAGCAGCCCATGATACGTCCCTGCAGATCAATATCGCTCAACGGGCGGTTGCGCCAGATGCTAAGTGGCGTATATATCGCCGAAAACCGGTTTCTCCCGATAAGGTGATGAAATCGTTGTCCGTTGTCTGGTTCAGAGCAAGATTTTCCTCGTGCATCCGCGCTGAAAGGCTCGCATGACTTGTATATTGCAACATGGCAGTCTGGGCATGTCAGGTTGCGGCCACATGTGTGCAGTGCACAACAATGGTTTTCTAAGGATTGGTAACGTACAATCACACAATGTGATCATAGCGCCCTGGCCAATTGTGGCATGACGTGCCGGGGAAGAAACGTCGAGGAAGCTGACTAGCATGGCAGGGAATTATTTCGGCACGGACGGCATTCGCGGACGCGCCAACAAGTTTCCGATGACGGCTGAAATCGCTATGCGGGTCGGCATGGCCGCCGGCCTTTCCTTCCAGCGCGGCAGCCATCGACATCGTGTCGTGCTCGGCAAGGACACCAGGCTTTCCGGCTATATGATCGAGAATGCCATGGTCGCCGGTCTTTGTGCCGCCGGCATGGACGTGTTCCTGCTCGGCCCGATCCCGACGCCGGCTGTCGCCATGCTGGTGCGTTCGCTGCGCGCCGATATCGGCGTCATGATCTCGGCCTCGCACAACCCCTATTACGACAACGGCATCAAGCTGTTCGGACCCGACGGCTACAAGCTCTCCGACGAAATCGAGGAGCGCATCGAGAGCATGCTCGACAAGGATATCGAACTGGCGCTCGCCGATTCCGACGGGCTTGGCCGCGCCAAGCGCGTCGACGGGGTGCATGACCGCTACATCGAATTCGCCAAGCGCACCTTGCCGCGCTCGATGTCGCTCGCCGGCTTGAGGATCGTTGTCGATTGCGCCAATGGCGCGGCCTACAAGGTGGCGCCCGAGGCGCTGTGGGAACTGGGCGCCGAAGTCGTCGCCATCAATGTCGAGCCCAACGGCTTCAACATCAACAAGGAATGCGGCTCGACCCATCCGGCCGGCCTGCAAAAGAAGGTGCACGAAGTGCGCGCCGACATCGGCATCGCGCTCGACGGCGACGCCGATCGTGTCGTTATCGTCGATGAAAACGGCGCGATCGTCGATGGTGACCAGATCATGGCGCTGATCGCCGAATCCTGGCACCAGAGCGGGCGGCTTGCCGGCGGTGGTGTCGTCTCAACCGTGATGTCCAATCTGGGCCTCGAACGCTTCCTCGGCGACATGAAGCTGCAATTGCACCGCACCAAGGTCGGCGAC
>NZ_RZOM01000551.1:0-4054 GCF_003999175.1 Mesorhizobium sp. M7A.F.Ca.ET.027.03.2.1
GTTCACGCTTGAGAGGAGTGTAAACCCTGTCATTGAAAAATGCATCGGCAGCGGCGATCAAGAGCAGCGCGCGCGCTGCTTCGTGAGAATCGCCTGACCTTGCCGCATGGCGATCGGCATCGATTTCCGCTCGTCGCGACAATCGTATCTCTTCGCGTTCCAGTGATTGAGAGAGCGGACCCAGCAGCAAGTAGAACAGGCTTCCGGAAACGGTTTTTCCTGGGGGAGCGTAGTCGAAGACCAAATCGAAACTTTTGTCGAGTTCGGCGAGATTGAGCCCGCCGTTCGTATCCTTGTTTTTCAAATGTGCGTCTTCGTGAGCCAGAATCGTGGCGAATGCTTTGTCGTCGGTCACCGCGAGCAATGGAATGCCTACGGTCAAGACCGCCCGACGGCCGAGCAGACCGAGAAATGGACGCTCTTCCCCTATGCTGGCGTTGAGGTTGTCGCTCAGAACGATCGTGGTTCGGCTGGCGCGATGTTTGCCAGCGATGCTTTCCCACACGGCCCATAGCTGGGGAGCCGAATCCTGAGAGATGCCTTGCACCGGGCTGGGGCGAAAGCCGGCAAACAGTGCCCCGATCAACAGCACAAAAGCCAGCATCGCGGCCGGTATGGCGATGACACCACCTGCTATTACCATGAGCGGATGCCGGTCAAGCAACAACAGCCACAGAAGCACCGGGCAGAAAAGCGGGAGAGCGAAAAGCAGGATGGCGAACCTGCCAAAGCGCGTTCCCATATAGAGGACCAAGCGCGACATCGATGCCTCACAGCGGGATGTTGTCGTGCTTCTTCCAGGGGTTCTGCATATCCTTGTTGCGCAGCATGCGCAGCGCGCGCGCGATGCGGCGGCGGGTCGAATGCGGCATGATCACCTCATCGACATAGCCGCGCTCGGCGGCGACGAAGGGCGACAGGAAGCGATCTTCGTAAGCCTTTGTATGGGCTGCGATCTTTTCGGCGTCACCGATGTCCTTGCGATAAATGATCTCGACCGCGCCCCTGGCGCCCATCACCGCGATCTGCGCCGTCGGCCAGGCATAGTTCATGTCGCCGCGCAGATGCTTTGACGCCATCACGTCATAGGCGCCGCCATAGGCTTTGCGGGTGATGACGGTGATCTTCGGCACGGTGGCCTCGGCATAGGCGAACAGGAGTTTCGCGCCATGCTCGATCAGCCCGCCATATTCCTGCGCGGTGCCGGGCAGGAAGCCGGGGACATCGACGAAGGTGACGATCGGTATCGAGAAACAGTCGCAGAAGCGCACGAAGCGCGCCGCTTTGCGGCTGGCATCCGAATCGAGCACGCCGGCCAGCACCATCGGCTGGTTGGCGACGAAGCCGACGGTGCGACCCTCGACACGCCCGAACCCGGTGACGATGTTCTTGGCGAAGTTCTGCTGGATCTCGAAGAAGTCGCCTTCGTCGGCAACTTTCATGATCAGTTCCTTGATGTCGTAGGGCTTGTTGGCATTGTCGGGAATCAGCCGGTCGAGCGACAAATCATGGTCGGTGACCGACTGGTAGCATTCGATCTCGGGAAGCTCCGATGTGTTGGAAGCCGGCAGCAGGTCGACCAGCCGGCGCATCTGCAACAGCGCCTCGACATCATTGTCATAGGCGCCGTCGGCGATCGAGGATTTCGTCGTGTGGACGGAGGCGCCGCCCAGGCTCTCGGCGGTCACCGTCTCGTTGGTCACGGTCTTCACCACATCCGGTCCGGTGACGAACATGTAGGAAGTGTCGCGCACCATGAAGATGAAGTCGGTCATGGCAGGCGAATAGACGTCGCCGCCGGCGCATGGGCCCATGATGACGGAAATCTGCGGAATGACGCCGGACGCCAGCACGTTGCGCTGAAAGATCTCGGCATAGCCGCCGAGTGCCGCGACGCCCTCCTGGATGCGCGCGCCGCCAGCATCGTAGAGGCCGATGATCGGCGCCCGGTTGCGCAGCGCCATCTCCTGCACCTTGATGACCTTCTCGGCATGCGCTTCCGACAGCGAGCCGCCGAACACGGTAAAATCCTTGGCGAAGAGGTAGACCGGGCGGCCGTTGACCGTGCCCCAGCCGGTGACGACGCCGTCGCCGGCGATCTTTGTGTTCTCCATGCCGAAGTCGGTCGAGCGGTGCTCGACATACATGTCGAATTCCTCGAACGAGCCCTCGTCGAGAAACACCTCGATGCGTTCGCGCGCGGTGAGCTTACCCTTCTTGTGCTGGGCATCGATGCGGACCTGGCCGCCACCCATGCGGGCGATCTCGCGGCGGCGCTCGAGTTCCTTGAGAACGTCTTTCATCGATTACCTCCCAAGCCAGTGGCATTTCGTGGTAATCGTGCCGGCAAGCGAGCGCAAGCGCCGCTTGCGCCACGGGTTTTGTTGCGCTGCAGCATGACGCCCCTTGCATTTGGCGGCGAACTCAGCCATATGCAGCCCATAGGCGCTTGGGCCGGGAACGAATCCGGCCTTCTCGACAAATGAGACTGGTTGCGTCTGTTTTCCCTCTTTCCGGTATATCGGCCCTTTTTCCGGTAAATCACAAAGCGGCGAAAAAGCCCCGTGGCATGATGCCTGCGGGCACGACAGCGCAGCCGAGTGGACGAATACGTCCGCCCGCCTTGTCGTTCATCACAGATTTTTCGGCGGCAGGTTGCGCCCTGCCGCCATCGATGTTTGCGGCCAGAAGCCGCGTGAAAGAAGATTATTTTGACCAACGAAAACACTTTGCCCGGTAGCACTGCGGAACTCACCGGTTTCGCGGCACTGGGTATTACGGGCGCGCTGCTCAAGGCCACCCACAACGCCGGCTTCGCCGAGCCGAAGCCGATCCAGGCACAGGCGATCCCGCCTCAGATGGAAGGCCGTGACATTTTCGGCATCGCCCAGACCGGCTCCGGCAAGACCGCAGCCTTCGCGCTGCCGATCTTGTCGAAGATCATTGCGCTTGGCACCAAGCGCCGGCCGAAGACGGCGCGTGCGCTTATCCTGGCGCCGACGCGCGAACTCGCCGTGCAGATCGAAGACACGATCAAGATCCTCGCCAAGGGCGCGCATGTCTCGACCGCGCTCGTGCTCGGCGGCGTGTCCCGCTTCAGCCAGGTGAAGAAGGTTGCTCCCGGCGTCGACATCCTGATCGCCACGCCCGGCCGGTTGACCGACCTTGTGCGTGAGGGCGACCTCGTGCTTGCCGACACCAAATGGCTGGTGCTCGACGAAGGCGACCGCATGCTCGACATGGGCTTCATCAACGACGTCAAGCGCATCGCCAAGGCGACGGCGCCCGACCGTCAGACGGTGCTGTTCTCGGCGACCATGCCCAATGAAATCGCCGAACTGGCCAAGGGCCTGCTGAAGAACCCGATCCGCGTCGAAGTCGCGCCGCAAAGCACGGCGGCGGCCGAGATCGTGCAGGGCGTGGTCTTTGCCCGCACCAAGCAGAAGCGCCAGGTTCTGTCGACGATGCTCGCCGACGAGGCGATGAAGTCCGTCATCATCTTCTCGCGCACCAAGCATGGTGCCGACAGGGTGACCAAGGACCTCGAGCGCGACGGCTTCAAGGCCGCCGTCATCCACGGCAACAAGTCGCAGAATGCCCGCCAGAAAGCGCTGAACGATTTCCGCGACGGCTCGGTGCGCATTCTGGTGGCGACCGACATTGCGGCGCGCGGCATCGACGTCCCCGGCATCAGCCATGTCGTGAATTTCGACCTGCCTGATGAAGCCGAGAGCTACGTCCACCGCATCGGACGTACCGGCCGCAACGGCATGGACGGCATCGCGATCACGCTTTGCGATCCTTCCGAAAACAGCAAGCTACGCCAGGTCGAGCGCATCATCCGCACCAAGCTGCCGATCGTTGCCGACCATCTCGGCAGCCCGGATCCGGTGCGCAATCCGGCTGAAAAGAACGAGCGCTTCGAGCCGGCCAATGACCGCAACGACCGCAATGGCCGTCGCGACGGCAGGCGGCCCGGCGGCGAGAACAAGGGCAACGGCTTTGGCAAGAAGCGCTTCGGCGACAAGCCTGCCGTCGCCGGCGAGCGCAAGCC
>NZ_RZOM01000552.1:0-4052 GCF_003999175.1 Mesorhizobium sp. M7A.F.Ca.ET.027.03.2.1
ACCTGGCGCTGCAGCCGCCGCAACAGGCTGGCCAGTTGCGGCAGGGGCGAAGATGGGCCCGACAGCACATCCTGCGCGTCATGGATTTCGGAAGCGATCTTTTCGGCCCGCATCATAGACGCGCGCAATTCGGCAAGGTCGGTCTCCTCGCCCGGCTGCGGATCGAGCTTGGTCAATTCCGCCACCGCCGCGCGCAGATAGTCGGCCTCGCGCGCGGCCGCCGCCACCTTGGCGCGGTGGCGCGACAGCTCCTGCTCGCAGGCGCGCCAGTGCCGCCATGCCTCGCCGGTCGAGCGGACGGCGCCGAGATGGCCACCGAAAGCGTCGAGCACCTCGCGGTGCGCGCCGGGATCGACCAGCGCACGCTCGTCATGCTGGCCGTGGATCTCGACCAGCGCGCGCCCGACGTCGCGCATCAGGGTGACGCTTGAAGGTTGATCGTTGACGAAAACACGGGTGCGGCCGTCCGCCGTCTGCAGGCGGCGCAGGATGATGTCGCCGTCATTCTCGATCGCATTGTCGGCAAGCAGCGTACGCGCCGGATGATTGCGCGGCACGTCGAAGACGGCGATGACCTGGCCTTGCGCCGCGCCATGGCGCACCAGCGAAGCATCGCCGCGCGCACCGAGCGCCAGCGAAAGGGCGTCGAGCAGGATGGATTTGCCGGCACCGGTTTCGCCGGTCAGCACCGAAAGACCCGGCTGGAAGTCGATATCCAGCTTCTCGATCAGGACGATATCGCGGATCGACAGTCTGGAAAGCATCAGAACCCGAATCTAGAACGGCACGCGACCATTTGCAGTCGCAGCGCCGCACTATCTTTTTGTTTGAGCACCGGATCAATCCGAAAAGCGCTGTGGCGCTTCAGTCGATGCTCATACGTCAGGCGCCGGTGATCATCTTCCCGGCTTTGGATATCCACGACCCGGCATTCTCGCGCGGTGCAAGCCCATTGCTCTGCAAGAGCTTGTAGGAATCCTTGTACCATGGGCTGTCGGGGTAGTTGGTGCCGAGCACGGCGGCGGCGGTTTGTGCCTCCGAGGTCAGACCCATCGCGTAATAGCTTTCGGTCAAGCGGGCGAGCGCCTCCTCGACATGGCGTGTGTTGGAATAGTTCTCGACCACGGTGCGGAAGCGCTTCACGGCAGCGATGTATTCACGCCGCTCAAGATAGTAGCGGCCGATCTGCATTTCCTTGCCGGCCAACTGGTCGTTGGCGAAGCGGATCTTTTCCTTGGCGTCGTCAACATATTCCGATGTTGGCCAGCGCGTGACCAGATCCTGCATCGTCTGGACGGTCTGGCGCGCTTCCTTCTGGTCCTGCGTCACGTCCTTGATCTGACGGTAGTAGCTCAAGCCGATGATGTACTGCGCATAGGCGGCGTCATCGGTCGACGGGTAAAGCGTGAGATAGCGCTTGGCCGAGCCGATCGCCTCATCGTAATTGCCCTGGCGATAGTCGGCGAAAGCGCCCATCACCATCGATTTGCGGGCCCATTCCGAATAGGGATGCTGGCGGTCGACGGCGTCGAACTTGCGGCTCGCCTCCTGCAGGCGCCCGGCATTGAGATTGGCAAGGCCCTGATTGTAGAGAACATCGGCCGGCTCGGTCTGCTCGACATAGGTCGACAGGTCGATATCTTTCTCCGACGACATGCAGGCCGACAGAAAGAGCGATGGAACAACTACTGAAAGCGCCAGGAAAACAGCCCTCTGCGGTGCTTTCAATTGACCAACTCGCTTGAAGAACATGATTGGATCTCGCCCTTTCGGCGCTATTTCAATGCCAGTTGCACGCCATTGTTTCAAAACTGGTCCCCACTTTTGAATGACATGCATTAATCGACGGCAGCAGCCATAAACCATAACCGCCTTGCCCGGCAACGCTATCTCCGGCCAATCGCGCATTTTTGTGGCGGCCGGACGCCACTTGGACATCAATGCAATTTCACTGGCGGGTGGTGCATTCCTGCAACATTCGCTATCACCATGGAACCCGAAAAAACCCTGGGAAATCAGATCATCCAGGGTGCGTAGAGTGGCGCATTGACGGCGTTCATCTCGGCGCTGCGGCCACGCTCACGGCGCGTCGTCTCGACGATCTCGAACGCCGTGCGGTCCGAGAGCAGACGGCGCAGGGCCGCGGCATTCATCCTGTGGCCGCCGCGATAGGAGCGGAAGCAGCCGATGAAGCGGGCGCCGGCCAGCGCCAGGTCGCCCATGGCGTCCAGCGTCTTATGTCGCACGAATTCGTTGGGGTAGCGCAGGCCGCCCATATTGATGACGCGGTTGTCGTCGCCAATGACCAGCGAGTTCTCCAGCGAGGAGCCGAGCGCGTAGCCTGCGGCCCACAGCCGCTCGACATCCTTCATGAAGCCAAAGGTGCGGGCGCGCGCGATGTCACGACGGAAAATATCGGCATTGAGGTCGGAGGCAAACAGCTGACGGCCGATCGCCGGGCTTTCGAAGTCGATCTCGATCTCGAAACGGGTCCCGTCATAGGGCCGAAACTCCGCCCACGAGGCGCCGTTCTCGATGCGGACCGGCTTGATGACCCTGATATAGCGCCGCTTGACCGAGAGCGTCTCGATACCCGCCTGATCGATGGCTTCGACGAACGCCATGGCGCTGCCATCGAAGATAGGAACCTCGGAACCATCGATCTCGACAGCGACATTATCGATGCCGAGCCCAAACAGCGCCGCCATGATGTGCTCGACCGTGGCGATATGCTCGCCAGCGGGATCACCAAGCATGGTGCACAGGTCGGTAGCGCCGACTTCCGAAACCAGGGCACGAAACTCGCGGCCCTGCTCCGCACCGTTGAAAAGCTGGAAAACGATGCCGGTGTCGGCATCCGCGGGCACGAAGCTGATGGACACTTCCTTGCCGCTGTGGACGCCGGTGCCGGTAAGCGACGCGCGCGTCTTCAATGTCGTCTGATAGTCGTGCAAGACAATCCCCATAAGCCCGTAATGCCTAGGTCCGCTTCTCCAGCCCGAGGGCGCGGCTCTTGTGTGAATCGGCTGGCAGGGTGACTTCCCCCGAAATCCTGGCAAACCGATGATGGTAGGCAGCGAAGATAATGTCCCGTCAGGGAGACTCCAAATCACGGTTTCTTACTCTGTGTAACCGCAAAATGGAACGAGTGCGACTTGGTAAGTCGTTGAAATCACATCATTTAAAACATTAACAGGCAAGCGATTCCTCGCTTGCCTGTTAACAAATGTTACAGTCCGTTTACCAATCAGTTGGCCTGGCGGCGCAGGAACGCCGGAATCTCCAGCTGATCGTCTTCCTGAGTCGTCCTCACCTGCGGCGTCAGGCGGCCCTGATCGTCGAGCTGGCCGCGGCGCGGCGCATAGAGCTGCGCATCCTGGCTGGCGAGACGGCGCACTTCGGGCGCGGCCTGGCGCAGCTTGGGCTCGCGCGGCTGCGCCGGCTGCAGCCGTGCGGGTTCTTCCTCGCGGCGGGTCAGACCATTGGTCAGGCGCTTCAGCAGGCCCATCGGTCCGCTGTTGTTCTCGTGGTCGACCGGGCGGCTCTTGGCATCCACCTCGGCCTTGACGACCGGCGGAAAGTCCTCGACGCGCGGCATGCGCTGCGGCGCCATGGCAACCGGCTGCGGCGCCTCGCGCTGCAGCATCTCGCGCGGCTGCGGGGCCGGCTGCATCTGCTGGACCACCGGCTGCGGCATCGGCTGGGCGGGCGGCGCCTGGAAGATCTTGCTCTGCGGGCGGAAATCTTCAGCGTGGGCGACCGGGGCCGGGCGCGCCTGCGCCATGGCCGCGGCATTGGCTTCGGCCAGATGGATGGCTTCCGCGACCGGGTCGATAGCGCGTGGCTCGTATGCCGCCTGCTGGACAGGCGCCGGACGAACCTCCGCGATCTGAGCCGCCGGGCGGCTGGCCGGCTTCGGAGGCGCCGTGCGGATCGAGATCGGTGCGGCGGCGATTTCAGCCGCCGACTTGTCGATGCCGGTGGCAACCACCGAGACGCGGATGACGCCTTCGAGTTCCTCGTCGAAAGTGGCACCCAGGATGATGTTGGCG
>NZ_RZOM01000553.1:0-4042 GCF_003999175.1 Mesorhizobium sp. M7A.F.Ca.ET.027.03.2.1
GTCTCGGGACCGGGCACCGCGCCAGTCTTGTCGTTGCCGACGAAGCCGATCTCGGCATAGTAGCCATTGGGCAGTGCCGCCGGGTTGAGCAGGCTGATCTCGGGCGAATTCTTGTCGACCGTCTCGGTGTAGTGCTTGAGCTTGAGGTCGTCGAGACGGGCGCCGGTCAGGTTGATCGAACCCTCGAGGCTCGGCGTGTCGATCCTGGCGCGGGTCGTCGTGGCGAGTGCCTGTTCGCGGCCGGCCGGCGTCACGGCGTCTGTTCCCGGTGCGTTGGGAATGGCGCCAGGGGCGGCGGGCGTTCCGGTGTCGGTACCGGGATTGGTGCCGGCGGCCTTCTTCTGCTCCTCGACGCGCTGCTGTTCGACGCGGGCGGCCTCGCGTTGCGCTTCGCTGCGCGGCAACACGTAAAAATATTGCCATACCGCCAGGATCAGCACCGACAGCGCGATGGTGATGAAGAAGTTCCGGTTGTTTTCCATCGAAAGCCCTTGGCCTATCGTGTTCCGCGCAGTCGGCGGGAAAGTTCGGCCTTCAACTGGCCGAACGGAGTGGTAAGCACGTCTTCGCGCCCGACGATGACATAGTCATTGCCAGGCGCCATGTCACTTGCCGCATGCGTGCGGACGGCTTCTCGCAACCGCCGCCGGACACGGTTGCGGACAACCGCATTGCCGACCTTCTTGGTGACGGTGTAGCCGACGCGCGGCGACAGGCCGTCGCCGCGGTCGAGAACTTCAACGAGAAAAAGCCGCCCGCGTCGCTTTTCACCACGATGGACGGCCAGGAATTCCGCGCGCTTCAGAAGCCGCTTGGGATTTGGTCCCACTGGCTTGCCGGTTGCGGGCAACGATCTCGTCTTCCGTTCAGGCGCTGAGCCGCTTGCGACCGCGGTTGCGGCGAGCTGCGACGACGCCGCGACCACCCTTGGTGGCCATGCGGGCACGAAAGCCGTGCCGACGTTTGCGGACGAGTTTAGACGGTTGGTAGGTACGCTTCATTTGTTTTAATACCGCGGGGTGCGGCCCTTCTTGATTCTGTCACTGTGTAACAGGAGCTTTGCCGGGCCGGCTTTGGCGCGATCGAAACCGCGCCGGGACGAATGGCCCGAGCGTGTGCGGGCTTATAGAAAGAAGGCTTTTGGAAGTCAATCCGGAGTCGTCGGGCGCAATCCGGCTCCGTTCAGGCCGGTTTATGTTTGCGACCAAGGATGAAATTGGCAAAAAAGCCGTAATCGCCTAATCTGCGTTGATCAAGTGATCGTGAAGACATTAGCCGCATGAGCGAAACCATACAGGCACAGGAAGGGATCGGCACGGCGGCGTCCACCGAGGCGCCAGCCGCCGTGCGCACGGTTCCGCTGTCGCGCGGCCTGTCGACCAAGCTGCTGCTGCTGACCATCGTCTTCGTGCTTTTGGCCGAAGTGCTGATCTTCCTGCCCTGGATCGCGAGCTACCGGCTGAACTGGCTGAAGGAGCGGCTGAGCACGGCGGCGGCGGTGTCGATCGTGCTGGTGCAAGGTGAATCCACCTCGCTGTCGCGCACGGCCCAGAACGACGTGCTGATGGCGATCGGCGCCAAGGCGATCGCGGTGCGCGACGGTGGCGTCTCGCGGCTGCTGGTGGTGGCCGAAATGCCGCCGAAGGTCGACGAGCACATCGATATCGCCTCGATCGGCATGATCAAGGGCATGACCGGTGCGCTCGACACGCTGTTTTTCGGCGGCGACCGGATGCTGCGCGTCTTCGGTCCGGTCGGCGACTCCGACAAGGAGTTCGAACTGATCATGCCCGACAACAGCCTGCGCAATGCGATGCTGCGCTATTCGCGCAACGTCGCCTTCGTCTCGCTGCTGATCTCGCTGTTCACCGCCATGCTGGTCTACGCCGCCATCGACCTGATCATGATCGGGCCGATCCGGACGATGACGCGCTCGATGCTGTCCTTCTCCGAGGCCCCCGACGATCCCGGACGGATCATCCATCCGGCTGCCCGCGCCGACGAGATCGGCGTTGCCGAGCGCGAGCTGTCGCAAATGCAGGAGCGGCTGCAAAAAATGCTCTCCGAGCAGAAGCATCTTGCCGACCTCGGCCTCGCGGTCTCCAAGATCAACCATGACATGCGCAACATCCTGGCCTCGGCGCAGCTGATGTCGGACCGCCTGCGCCAGGTCAAGGATCCGACCGTGCAGGCCTTCGCGCCGAAACTGCTGCGCGCACTCGACCGTGCCGTGTCCTATTCCGAAGGCGTGCTTCACTACGGCCGCACCCAGGAGCCGCCGCCCGCGCGCCGCCGGCTCCGGCTGCGGCAGCTGGTCGAGGATGTGCAAGGCCTGCTCGACATCGAGCAAGGCATCGAGTTCGTCAATTCGGTCGAGCCGGCCTTCGAGGTCGATGCCGATTCCGACCAGCTGTTCAGGGTGCTCACCAATCTGTGCCGAAATTCCGTGCAGGCGATGGCGGCCGACAGCGAAAACGCCCTGGTGCGCCGCCTGGCGGTTTCGGCCGTGCGTCTGGGCAGCGTCAGCCGCATCGCCGTCAGCGACACCGGACCCGGCCTGCCGCCCAAGGCGCGGGAAAACCTGTTCGCGGCGTTTCGCGGCTCGGCGCGCAGCGGCGGCACCGGCCTTGGCCTAGCGATCGCGCACGAACTGATCCGCGCGCATGGCGGCACGGTGGAACTGGTCGAGAGCATTGGCGGGCGCACCACATTCGCCGTCACCATCCCCGACCAGCCGGTCCGGCTCGACCAGGCCCGCAACAGCCTGCGCCGCCCCGCCTGACGGTTTAGAGCGCTGGGTCGCCCGGCCCTCTTGTCTTCTGGCCCGATTCTTCCAATGAGCAGGAACCGGCTCGACTTCGGACCGTTGCCAGGTGCCGGAATCTCCAGCGTTCATCGCCGGCCAAGGCACTTGTGACAAAACTTTTGCCGGATCGGCTTGCTTTTCCGAAATTCAGTCGCTAGGGAACACGTCTCGTCGCGACCGGTCGTTTACGATCGGATTGCGGGGTCATGGAAAGCATGGCCTGTTGCGCGCCCGTAGCTCAGCTGGATAGAGCACCAGACTACGAATCTGGGGGTCAGGAGTTCGAATCTCTTCGGGCGCGCCATTCCATCCAGCTGAAATTGCTTCCTTTCAGGCCTCGCCAATCAACCGCATCGGCATGATCGGGCTGGCGGTCAGCGCTGTCGCTGGGTACACGCATGAGGCACCGGTGTTGATGTTGCCGGCTCCCAACGCAAAACCTAGGGAATGACTGTCCGAAAAAGGCCGTTTTCAACTGCCGCCGATTCCTCGCGTTCTCATACATGCTGATCGGCGGGATGAGGCGCGCTCTCGCTCCGGCCCTCGCCCGCACCTCGAATTTGGTGCGCTTCAACTCCGGAAGAGTCTTCTGATGCTGCAGATGATCCAGCACGGTCTTCTGCGCGACGTTGCCAAACCCCCAAAGGCGCCTGCAAGCAGGGGCCTCTGTCTTCGACATGGGCCGTCACGTTCGATCTCGGTTGCCGGCGGACGATGCCGGCGCGCTCCCGGCTCGCACCTCCTGGAGCAGCAGCAACAGGTCTGCCTTGGCCCAAAGCAGATAGCAGACAAGCAATGTCAGCGGCGCTGCGACGAGCGTCCAGGAAGCGCCCGACCATACCAGTTGCAGGGCACCGCCGCTCCCCACCGCGGCCGAGACCAGCGCCGGCAGACGGCTGGCCAGAACGGCACTCCGGAACGGATTGGGCCAGTTGGCTGGCCAGCCGGGCAACGGCTTGCCGTCCTCGAAGGCGCTGCCGAACTTGCCGAGCGCATGCAGCAAGCCCGAGGTCGCCGCAAGCACAGGTTCGCCGAACAGGAACAGGGCGATGCCGAGTCCGATCGCCCCGACCCCTGACGTCATGTCGCCAAGGCGGTTTAGGGACACGTCTGGGGACGGCTTCCTGGCCCATGCGCGGCAGTAGATCTCGCCGCTCCAGAAGAAGACCAGCGTGGCCAAGGTGAGCGACAGGGCAGCGATGCTGCCAACGAAATAATCGAGGAGCGCGGCATGGC
>NZ_RZOM01000554.1:0-4041 GCF_003999175.1 Mesorhizobium sp. M7A.F.Ca.ET.027.03.2.1
AACAAACCGAAGCCGCTCATCCATGATGCCAGTCTCTCGCCAAACCATCGCCGGTCCTCCCGGCGGACAAGAAAACTGTCACCCATCTAATCAGTCCATTCTGTTACCTATCTATCCGGTTCGGACATGAGCTTCCTTCTCCCCGTCACTATACGGGGAGAAGGTGCCGGCAGGCGGATGAGGGGCGGTGCCGACTTCGGCGACGATCGCACCCATTCACGCTTTGACAAATTCACGACTTTGGCGCTGCCCTCATTGCCCTGCCGGGCATTTCTCCCCGTATAGTGACGGGGAGAAAGACGCTCTCAAACCTTGCCGGGAACAGTCCTGATCACCGTGCCCCACGGGTCTTCGCGGGTTGCCGGGCTCGTCACATTGTCCGAACGCATCTCGACCCAGGCAAGGCCCGACCGGCTCGAATCGCGGCGGCCGGCGCCTGAACTCTGCCAGGCGTTGGCGCCGATGTGGTGGTGATAGCCGCCCGACGACAGGAACACCGCCTGGCCGCCGTATTTGGCCATGGTGTCGAAGCCAAATTCCTGGTTCCACCAGGCTTCGGCGTCTTCCGGCCTGCCGACGCGCAGGTGGACATGGCCGACGATGCTGTTTTCCGGCGTACCCTGCCAGCCGGCATCACCCGCCGGCACTTCGGCAACGACGGACGGAATGTTCAGCCGTTCTGTCGCCATGGCAATCTTGTCGCCATTCCACTTCCAGTCCTGCGCACGGCGGTCGGCATAGATCTCGATGCCATTGCCTTCGGGATCGGTCAGGTACAGAGCTTCGCTGACCAGATGGTCGGAAGCGCCCTCGATCGCGATCTTGTTTGATATGGCGTGGTTGATCCAGCGGCCGAGGTCGGCGCGGCTGGGCAGCAGGAAGGCGGTGTGGAACAGCCCGGCGCTGCGCGGATCATCCGGCTTGGCTGAAGCGTCCTGCTCAAGCACCAACAAGGGACGGTTGGCGGCGCCCAGGGTGATCGCGCCATCGGCACGGCTCAACTCCTGCAGACCGACAATTTCGCGGTAATAGGCGGCAAGGCTTTCCGCGTCGCGCGCCTTCAGCCCGACGCGGGCAACGCTGACCGGGGTGGTGGCGGCAAAAGGCAACTCGCTCATCGAATGCTCCGTTCGACCGGCCTGCGATGAAGCTCCCAAAGCGAGAAGCCCCACTCCGCCGATCATTGTACGTCGTGTCAGTTCCAAAGTCAGGGTTCCCGCGCACGGCTGTTTCTTTTCCTGACCACAGATCGTCCATCTGCATCGTTCACACAAGACGCGAAGAAGCGAACATGGTGTTCACTATTGTGATCAAAAGCGGCGTTCCTGCCGGTTGCACGAAGCGATGCCGCTCGCTATCTCAGCGCCATGAAGGTCAAGGAAGCAGATATTCTCATCGTACCGGGCTACACCAATTCCGGCCCCGACCATTGGCAGAGCCGCTGGCAGTCGAAACTGTCGACGGCGCGCCGCGTCGAACAGGCCGAGTGGTCGAAGCCGGTTCGCGAGGACTGGACGGCGAGCGTTGCCGAGGCGGTCAACGAGGCCGAGCGGCCGGTCGTCCTGGTGGCGCACTCGCTCGGTGTCGCCGCTGCAGTGCAAGCCATTCCGCAGTTCCGCAAGCCGGTTGCCGGGGCCTTCTTCGTGGCACCTCCCGACGTCGCCAATCCCGAGATCAGGCCCAGGCACCTGATGACCTTCGGCCCCTATCCGCGTGAGCCGCTGCCCTTTCCCTCGATCGTGATCGCCAGCCGCAACGATCCGTTCTGCGCCTTCGATGTCGCGGAGGATATCGCCGGCGCCTGGGGTTCGCTGTTCATCGATGCCGGTGAGACCGGTCATCTCAACCCGGATTCAGGTTTTGGTCCTTGGCCCGAAGGTTCAATGACCTTCGCCAAATTCCTGACGGATCTGAAACCTTGAGCGTCTTCAGGACCCGATCGAATCGCGGACGCTCTTGATCAGCGTTTTTGCCCCAAGCCCGATCAGCGAATGCTCGGAGCCCATGGCCAGCAGGCGATAGCCCATCGACACGACCCGGCCGGCAATTGCCGGCTCGACAACATAGATCGCCGCATGTTTGCCGGCCTTGCGGGTGCGCTCGGCAACCGATGCCACCGTCTCCATCATGCTTTCCAGCGTCGAATTGACGGTCGCACCATTGCTCCAGGCGATCGAGAAATCCGACGGGCCGAGGAAGATGCCGTCGATGCCGGGCGTGTCGAGGATGCCATCGAGCGCATCGAGGGCGGCACGCGTCTCGACCATGGCGAATGCCATCGTGCGCTGGTTGGTGTCGCGCAGCCAGTCGGCCTGGTCGCCTTGGCCGTGGCGCGGAAAAGCGTAAGTCGGCCCCCAGGAGCGTTCGCCGAGCGGCGGGTATTTCATGGCGGCGGCGAACAGTTTTGCATCGGCAACCGAATTCACCATCGGCGCGATGACTGCCTCGGCGCCGAAATCGAGCGCGCGGCTTGCCATGTCGAAACGGCCAACGGGAATGCGCACCAGCGCCGGCTTGCCGGCAGCGAGCACCGGCACCAGGCCACGCAGCACGCTGTCTTCGTGATGGCCGCCATGCTGCATGTCGAGCGTGACGGCATCGAAACCCTGCTTGGCGACGATTTCGACGGTCAAGGCATCCGGCACGCCGGACCATGCGGTGAACAGCGTTTCGTCGGCCGCGAGGCGGGACTTCAGGGACATGGATACTTTCCTTGTTAACTCCGGCAGTTTCAGCCGGAAACCGCGACAAAGGCAAAGAAAAACCGCCCGGATAGGCCGGGCGGTCGATTGGTCCAGCGTATGGCCGGGATCAGCGCATGGCCCGGATCAGGTGTTCTTGATCTGCTCGATCGCCTGCGCCATCAGTTCGTCCATGGTGCGGCGGATCTGGTGGTCCGACTGCTCGACGCCGGCCGCGTCGAAATCCCCGCGGATCTTGCGGAACACGTCGTGGTCGCCGGCTTCCTCGATGTCGGAGATAACCACTTCCTTGGCATAGGCGTCGGCATCAGCGCCGGATTTTCCGAGCTTTTCGGCGGCCCACAGGCCGAGCGCCTTGTTGCGGCGCGCCGAGGCCTTGAACCGAAGCTCCTCGTCGAATGCGAATTTACGCTCAAAGCCCTCTTCGCGGTCTTTCATGCTGCTCATGGCGTCCCTCCGGTCAAATTCGATTCGTTGGCGGTGAATATGTGCGTTGCCAAAGCACAAACCAAAAGGTCGCGGGTCGGTCAATACGCTTCATCGCATGCTGCGCTGCGGCATTTCAGTCCCGAAAGCGGTTGATTGGAAGGATTTGCCGATTGAGCAAACGATGTGATTGGGATAGACCCGGCATTGAACCCTACCGTAGCCGCACTATTTCAGGCAGACGGACAGGAAATGGTCTGATACCGCCCTGTCCGGAACCCCAGAGAAAAATCCAGATGAAAAATCGCCGCCGCATTTATGAAGGCAAGGCCAAGATACTCTATGAGGGACCCGAACCGGGCACGCTTATCCAGTTCTTCAAGGATGACGCCACCGCGTTCAACAAGAAGAAGCACGAGGTCATCGACGGCAAGGGTGTCCTCAACAACCGCATTTCCGAGTACATCTTCAACCATTTGAACCGCATGGGCATTCCGACCCATTTCATCCGCCGGCTGAACATGCGCGAGCAGCTGATCAAGGAAGTCGAGATTATTCCGCTCGAAGTGGTGGTGCGAAATGTCGCCGCCGGTTCGCTGTCCAAGCGGCTCGGCATCGAGGAAGGCACCGTTCTGCCGCGCTCGATCATCGAATTCTATTACAAGGCCGACGCGCTCGACGACCCGATGGTGTCGGAAGAGCACATCACCGCGTTCGGCTGGGCGAGCCCGCAGGAGATCGACGACGTCATGGCGCTGGCCATCCGCGTCAACGACTTCCTCTCCGGCTTGTTCATGGGCGTCGGCATCCAGCTCGTCGACTTCAAGATCGAATGCGGCCGGCTGTTCGAGGGCGACATGATGCGCATCGTCGTCGCCGATGAGATCTCGCCGGACTCCTGCCGCCTGTGGGA
>NZ_RZOM01000555.1:0-4038 GCF_003999175.1 Mesorhizobium sp. M7A.F.Ca.ET.027.03.2.1
CCCCACCAATGGGCGCCGCGAAGGCGCCGTTTCCATTGGCAATCGACATGGGGAACTACTGCGCCCCGCGCGCCACGCGCTCGATCTCCTCGCGCACCAGCCTTTCCACCAGTGTCGGCAGATTGTTGTCCAGCCAATCCTGCAGCATCGGCCGCAGCATCTCTTCGGCCATCTCGTCGAATGTCTTCTTGCTGCGGCTGGCAAACGCATCGGAAAGCTCGCCAAAGGCAGCCGCGACCTGACGGCCGGTATGCTCGGAAACGATTGCCGGACGCGGCGCGTCGCTGGCCGCCACCGGCCGCACCACGCTTGCATCCGGACGAGACGGCTCGGGCCCGACGGCTACTTTCGCGGTCGGTTCGTCCCTTGGAGTCTCCACGGACGGCTGGGCAGCCGTCTTGCGTGCCTCGCTCCGGTCCGACACCGCCCTCGCCTGCTCACCGACCGCGGCGATCTCGCGACGCCAATCGGCGATGGAAGCGTCGGCGACAGGACGCGATCCCGGCGATTCAACCGTGATTGGCTCGGCGGCGACGCGGGCGCTAACTTCGGCAAGTGTCATCGATGGCTTTGCCGGGCTGGGATCGGGGCGCGCAGGCGTTTCCATGCGCGCGACCACCGGCTCGGCCGCCGGCAACTGTGCCTGGACTTCCGCCAGCGTCACCGGCTTCCTGCCTTCGGGGGCGGCATGCAGGTCGGCACGGAATGCTTCCACGTCAGGGGCCGCATAGGCGCTCGACGCGTGCTCCAGATCCTGGCTCAGCTCATCGGCGTCGCCCGGCTGCTTGCGGCCGCCGTCGCTGTCCTCGATGATCCGCCTGATGGAAGCCAGTATCTCTTCCATGGAAGGTTCGCGCTGTGCGCTGCTTGCCGTTGCCATCGTCACATCCGCCGCCTTTGTGACCCCTGTGGGTTTCCGCTCCGGCAGAGCCGGATCGAATCATGGCGACAGCGTAACCGACGGATCGCCGCACGAGAATCCCCAATCTGGGGACTTGTGGGATTTCAACAGATTAGCGCAATCTGAACCCGAGTGCGAAAGATCCTGCTCAAACGGGGAACACCGCCAGTCCTGGCCGAACGCCTCAGCGGCCGTCCGGCGTGCGCAGGCCGTACCACTTGTCCTTGACCGCGTTGTAATGCTCTTCAGGCTTGTACTTCGCTACCTGCAAGCCAAGGCGGTCGACGGACAGACGGCCGGTCGCCTGCAGGATGGCGTAGCTCGCCACCACCACATCATGTTCGTAACCGGCCTGGTTGATCTGGGCGGTGATGACCGTCGCCTGTGCGTTGAGGACGTCGAGCGTGGTGCGCTGGCCGACATTGCGTTCTTCGATGACACCGTTCAGTGCCAGCTTCGCGGCCTCGATCACTTGCCTGTTGGCCGTCAGCTGCTGCTGCGCGGCGGTATACTCGGTCCAGGCGGCGGTGACGGCCTGGCGCACCTGGTCGCGGCTGACGTCGACCTGGATGCGGGCCTGGCTGAGTGATTCCTTGTTCTGGCGCACGATCGCCGAGGTGCGGCCACCCGAATAGATCGGGATCGTCAGCGTTGCCCCGACACTGGCCGAATTGGTCGTGCCATCCTGCGAACCGACGCCTGGCAAAGGCGAGGTATTGCGATAGGCGCTCGAAACGCCGGCGGAAGCCGAGAGCTGCGGCAACAGCGCGCCTTCGGCCGACTTCACCGAAAACGCGGCGGCGTCGACCAGATGCTGCGTGGCAAGGATGGCCGGATGCTCGTTCGAGGCCACCCCGACGGCGGCGGCGAGGCTCGACGGCAACAGCTTTGCCACCGGCGAAGCGCCCTTGAGCTTGCCCGGCTCGTCGCCGACGATCTGGCGATAGAGCGCCGCACTTGCCAGCGCCTGCGCCCGGGCAGCACTCAGCGATGCCACCGCGGCGGCGCGTGAAGCGTCGGCCTGCGCGACATCGGTGCGCGTGCCTTCACCAACCTCGAAACGCGAACGCGCCGCGCGCGCCGTTTCGGTCAGGAACTGCAGGTTCTGCTCGGTCAGCACGGCGACCTGCCGGTCGCGAATCACGTTCATATAGGCCTGGGCCGCGCTGAACAGGATACCCTCTTCGGTGTTGCGCAGGCTTTCGACCGAAGCCCGGACCTGCGCTTCGGCGGCAGCGACATTGTTCCTGGTCTGAAAGCCGTCGAACAGCGTCTGGTCGATCTGGACGCCAAAATTGCCGGTGGTCAGCCGCACGCTTGAATTGGTGCCGTTGAGATGGCTGCTCGAATAATCGATATTCGCCGAGCCGGTGACAACCGGACGGTAGCCCGACTTGGCGATGGCGACGCCCTCGTCGGTGACGCGAACGCCGGCGCGGGATGCATTCAGCGAAGAATTGTACTGGTAGGCCTTTGCAAGCGCGCCGGAGATGGTTTCGGCTGAAGCGGCCAGTGGGGACAGCATGGTCGCCGAAACGAGGACGGCGGTGAAAAGTGACTTGCGTAAAGACGGCACGGTTAAACCCTCATTCGTTTTCCATGGGAACCGCGCCGCGCCTGCTTCTCTCATAGATCAGCCGGCGCCGCGTGTTCGATGTTCCCTGCTGCTCACCCCAAAGTGCCCCCAGTTTGGCATCAGCAGCGATCGTTCAAATGCAAGCGACCATGACAAAGCCTCTGCTGCAAGGCCAAATCATTCAGAATTCGAAAGCACGAATGCGTTCAAACCCCGGTAGTGGCTTAATTGCCGCATTAAATGCCCGTCTTCCGGTTACAACCCCCCCGGCCTTGAAAAAGAGACGAGCCACGCCGGAATTGCCCTGCCCTTCGACGGCGACAAGGCGGCCGCCTTCGGCGAGCTGGTCCAGCAGCGTCACAGGGACTTCCGCGACGCTGCCGCCGACAAGGATGACGTCATAAGGGGCCTGGGCGGCATGCCCTTGCGGCAGCGCGCCATGGACGACGGTCACATTGCCGCAGCCCAGCGACGAAAGCGTCGATCTGGCGGTTTCCGCCAGCGCCGAATCGCTTTCAAGCGCCACCACGGACCTGGCCAGCCGCGACAGGATGGCCGAGGCGTAGCCGGTTCCGCAACCGACATCGAGCGCCGAATCGGTCGGGTTGATCTCGGCCAGTTGGATAAGCTTGGCCAACGGGGATGCTTCCATCAGGTAGCGCGCACCGTCCGCGCCGGCGGCAATGCGGATGTCCTCGTCGATATAGGCCAGATCGCGCTGGGCGGCGCCGACAAACACCTCTCTTGGGACGACAAGCATTGCATCAAGCAGCGGCGCGCTGGTCACATCGGTGGTGCGGACCTGGCCGTCGACCATCTTGACGCGTAGTTCGGAGAAATCAGCGCTCATGTCCCAACCAATCCGCTTGCCGCGCCAGAACCGCGGTCCATTGTGTCAGGAACTTCAGGCCCCTGCGCTGCCGCGCGGGGGCCCGGGCATTGGAGGCCTCGCCCGGAATCGAACCGGGGTGCAAGGATTTGCAGTCCTCTGCGTAACCACTCCGCCACGAGGCCTCATTGCTCCCGGCGTTCCACCCGGTTCCAATAGGTTGCGGCGAAAATGCCGTCAAGCGGCCACCGTGCATTCCGAACGGTTTCCTAGCGTCAGTCCGGACGGCATCCGGCAAATCGTCGGACCGGGCCTGACCGCTCCATTAGCGGACAGTTAAGCATAGCCCTGCCCGGAGGAGAAACTCATCGGCGGCCCGTGCGTTGGACATGGCAGGAGGAAGAGCCATGCGCCGGATAATGGCAGCAAATACGAGTGCCTCGTCCGGCCTGTCCCTGCTACAATGCGGAGAGCTTCTGCATTACGCAATCGACCTCTGTCCATCGAAGGTGCGGACAGCCTGTCGCCGCACGACAGGGCAAGGCTTGCCTCGGCCGCGGCGATTCTCAAGCAGATCCATGAGGCACTGGAAGAACACGCCGCCCGTTGAACACCCACCCTGCGCCATCGGCGGTCAATCGGGCCGGCGACGCCGTTCCCACCAGACGACAAAGCGACGCCGGTGACGGCGAACCATGGCGAACTCATAAGACAGCACCAGCAATCCGAGCG
>NZ_RZOM01000556.1:0-4034 GCF_003999175.1 Mesorhizobium sp. M7A.F.Ca.ET.027.03.2.1
GATAGCGAGCCGCAGGTTGGAGCTTCGGGGACGCTGATGATCAAGGCGCCGATCCGCTCCGGCCAGGCGATCGTGCATCCGCATGGCGATGTCATCGTGCTCGGCTCGGTCGCGTCCGGGTCGGAGATCATCGCGGCGGGCTCGATCCATGTCTACGGCACGCTGCGCGGGCGCGCTTCGGCGGGTGCGCTGGGCAACAGGGGCGCGCGCATCTTCTGCCGCAAGAACGAGGCCGAGCTGCTGGCGGTCGACGGCTGGTACGTCACCGCCGAGGAGATGGAAGGTGTTTCGCGCGGCAAGCCGGTGCAGGCGTTTCTCGACGGCGACGCGTTGCGGGTTTCGACGCTGAGCTGACATTCGTTTCGATATTGGGGCGGCCGATGGTCGCCCGACCAAGAACAACAACAACGGAGGCTTTTCAATGGGCAAGGTAGTGGTGGTCACCTCGGGCAAGGGGGGCGTCGGCAAGACGACCTCGACGGCGGCCCTCGGGGCGGCCGTGGCCAAGACCGGCAAGAAGGTGGCGCTTGTCGACTTCGACGTCGGCCTGCGCAACCTCGACCTGATCATGGGCGCCGAGCGGCGCGTGGTGTTCGACCTCGTCAACGTCATCCAGGGCCAGGCGAAACTCTCGCAGGCGCTGATCCGCGACAAGCGGGTCGAGACGCTGTTCCTGTTGCCGGCCTCGCAGACGCGCGACAAGGATGCGCTGACCGAGGAAGGCGTCGGCGAAGTCATCGACAAGCTGCGCTCGGTGTTCGACTACGTGTTCTGCGACAGCCCGGCCGGCATCGAGCGCGGCGCGCAGCTCGCCATGCGCTTTGCCGACGAGGCGGTCATCGTCACCAATCCGGAAGTGTCGTCGGTGCGCGATTCCGATCGCATCATCGGCCTGCTCGACGCGCGCACCTTGCGGGCCGAGCAGGGCGAGCAGATCGCCAAGCATGTGCTGGTGACCCGCTACGATGCGGCGCGTGCGTCGCGCGGCGAAATGCTGTCCATCGACGACGTGCTGGAAATCCTGTCGGTGCCGCTGCTCGGCATCATTCCGGAAAGCCAGGACGTGCTGCGCGCCTCCAATCTCGGTTCGCCGGTGACGCTGTCGGAGCCGCTCAATTCCGCTGCCAAGGCCTATATCGACGCCGCCAGGCGGCTGGAGGGCGAGGAATTGCCCGTCATCGTGCCCTTCGAGCGCAAGGGCTTCCTCGATCGTCTTTTGGGAAGGAGGGCGGCATGAACCTGCTCGACATCTTCAAGCGGCGCTCCAGCGCCCCGGTGGCGCGCGAGCGGCTGCAAGTGCTGCTCGCCTATGAGCGCCGCAACCGCAGCCAGCCAGACCTCGTCTCCATCCTGCGCGAGGAGATCATGGCCGTCATCGCCAAGCATGTGCAGATCGACCAGGACTATCTGCAGGTCTCGATGGACCGCGGCGAGACCATGTCGACGCTGGAAATCGACATCCAGATCCCCAACAAGAGCGCCGTGCCGCTGGCCATGGCGGGGTGACTTAGCAAGACTTGGGTTCCTCGCCCTCATTTCATGGGGGGTGAGGAACCGTGCGTCGTGCGAGGAGCCGCGGCTGGCGTCGTTAGGACGTTGATAAGCATTTGGTAATAAAAGCCGGGAATGAGATGCTGGCTCGATGTGACATGCGCAATGCTGTCGTTCTCGGCGGAGCCATGACATGCGCATCAAGAGCCAGATCATTCTCTCCATGGTGGCCGCCGCGGCCCTGATCGCGCTGGTCGGCGGCGTCGCGATCTTTACGCAGAAAGTGGCGACCAAATCGTTGGGGTTGACCGAAGCGACCAATGTCGCGCGGGAATTGGCCGACACCATCGTCTTCAAATCAACCGATGGGACGCTTTCGCTGCTCGAGCGGCCCGAGGCGCTCAAGCAATTCTTGTTGCACCAGCACCGCCGCCTGCACAGGGATTTCCTGGTCCTTGACAGCAACAAGACCATCCTCGCCCATGCCGCCGACGAAGAGCACCAGGTCGGCGATAAATTCAATCACGACCCCGGCAACGAAATCGGCCAGACCCTGGCGGACGGCATTCCGCGCAGATTTGTCGACCCGGAGGAAGTGAACGCCATGCTGGCCGTTCCGATCGAAAATCCCGAGGGTGCGATCATCGGCGCCGTGCTGCTGGAATATGACCCTGTTCTGCAGGCCGCCGAACAAAGCACCAACAGCTTGCTCTGGCTGGTTGGCCTCAGCGCGGCGGCCGCCGTGCTGGTCGCGGTCGGCTTTGCATGGCAGCTGCTCCGCCGTTTCAGCTCTGGCCTCGGGGACATGATGCGCGGCATGGAAGCGCTGGCGAAAGGCAATGCCATGACGCGCATCAGCCACGCCCGCAACGATGAATTCGGGCAGCTGGCCGATGGCTTCAACACGATGGCGGAGCAGCTTGCATCGGCGCGTGCGCATGTCGAGGACATCGTCGAGACGGCTGCCGAAGGCATCGCGGTTCTAGACGGGGACGGCCGCATCGCCAGCGCCAATCCGGCGGCTGCAACGATGATCGGGCGGCGTGCCGACAAGATCGTCGGGCAGCAATGGGATTCGGTGCTGACCATTCGCGATCCCAGAGGCGGCGCGTTCGCCGCCGGCGCTTCTCCCATCGAAATGGCGCTAGCCACGGGCCGCCAGCAGCAGGGCGAAGTGCGCCTGGCCAGATCCGACGGCTCGCACCTGCCGGTCATCGCCAGTTGCGGTCCGCTCAGCCGATCCGAAGGCGGTCTCGTCCTTACGCTCAACGACATCAGCGAGCTGCGCCGCGCGGAAGGAGTGGTCAACGAGCGTGCCGATCAGCTGGCACTCCTCAACCGTGAACTGCACGAAAAGTCCGAAACCACGACCCGTCTGGTGAAGCTTGGCGAACTGCTGCAGGCCTGCGTCACCTTCCCGGAAGCATTCTCGGTGGTCGGCACCGCCATGGCCGAGTTTCTCGGTGGCTTGAGCGGAACCGTCCACCTGACCAGCGCGTCGCGCAACCTGGTGGAAGAAATGGCGCATTGGGGCGACGTCCGCTCGAGCGCCACGCAATTCGCGCCGGAAGACTGCTGGGCGCTCAGGCGCGGCCAGGAACATGTCGCCGGCCCCGGCATGCTCACGCCGCGCTGCGCGCATATCACCGAGAACGGCAAGAAGGGCTATGTCTGCATGCCTCTGGCGGCGCAAGGCGAAACGCTGGGCATCCTTCATCTGTGCGAACCGAATGCGGCCGAGAAGCCGCAATGGCTGGCTGAGAGACAGCAGATTCTGCGTGGTGTCGTCGACACGCTGGCGCTCGCCCTGGCCAATCTGCGCCTGCGCGAGACGCTGCGGCAGCAGTCGATCCGCGACCCGAACACCAGTCTGTTCAACCGGCGATATCTCGAGGAGACGAGCGGCCGCGAACTGCGCCGGATGGAGCGCTCGGGCCAGCCGCTGGTGATCATCATGCTCGATGTCGACCATTTCAAGCAGTTCAACGATACGTTCGGCCACGAAGCCGGCGACCTTGTCCTGAAGCAAGTCGCCGCCACCTTGATCGAGCACGCTAGGGATAGCGATGTCGTGTCGCGCTACGGCGGCGAGGAGTTTGCCCTGGTCATGCCGGGAAGCTCGGTCCAGGAAGGTGCCGAGCGGGCGGAAGCGCTGCGCCAGGCAATCAGGAAGCTTCATTTGACGCATCGCGGCCGAACGCTGGGCACCGTTACAGCCTCGTTCGGGGTCGCCGCCTACCCCGAGCATGGCGTGGGCTGGGCCGAATTGACCAATGCCGCGGATCACGCGCTCTACGAAGCCAAGGGTAATGGGCGCGACCGGGTCGCCATCGCGCTGGGCAACGCGTCCGGCGAGCGACCTCCGATCCAGTTGGTACCAGTCCCGAAAAGCAGCTGAGACCGTTTGGGTTAGAGCACTCGGCCCGGCCCTGCGATAGTGATCTTGCGCCTGCCAAGAGATCAGGCGAGCTTCTCCGCTGCCCTCGAGGTCTCGCGCGGGCTCTTCTGAGCGGCCACGGTCTTGCCGTCCTTCAGACCTCCAC
>NZ_RZOM01000557.1:0-4033 GCF_003999175.1 Mesorhizobium sp. M7A.F.Ca.ET.027.03.2.1
GCTTCATCCATGACGTGATGGCGACGACCTTCGTGCTGTTCATCACCTCGCCGGCCTTTGCGGCACTGGGCGCCGACCTCGCGCGCCACGGGCTGGAGTTCTGCCACACGGGAACGCCGACCGGCGTGCTGCGGCCGGACGGCAGCCATGCCGTGCTCAGCACCGACCGTGCCGCCAACGTCGTCGCCCTTAATGCGATCGCGGCAGGCGAGGGTGACCGGCACGCGGATGATGTCGGCGGCATCGAGCGCAATGCCGGCCTGCTGTTCGGCCTGCTCGGCGGCAGCCTGTGGTCCTATCCGACAGCGAAGCTGCTGGCCGGTGATGGCTGGCGGCGTGGCCCGCGTGGCCTTGCCGCCTTTCTCGGCGAGGCACTCGTGCCGGCGCGCGGCTGGCTCGAAAGCACCTACCAGTCCGAAACCATCCGTGCGTTGTGGGCACCCTGGGTACTGCATGCTGGATTAGGCCCTGAAGATGCGTTCTCCGGCCAGATCGCCAGGGTTATCGCCTTCGCGCTTGAGGCGGCGGGCGCGCCGATCGTCAAGGGCGGGGCAAAAAACCTGCTGGCGGCCTTCGAGGCTTTGATCCGGGAACGCGGCGGCGACATCCGCACCGGCGCCGACGTCGCTTCGATCGTTCAAAGCAATGGCCGGGCAACCGGCGTGCTGCTGGCCTCGGGTGAGACAATCACGGCCAACAAGAGCGTCATCTGCTCGGTCACCCCGACGCAGCTCTATGGCAGGCTGCTTGGCGCGGATGCTCCCAAAGCCGATGTCGAGGCGACGCGGAAATACCGCTACGGCAAAGGCAATTTCCAGATCCACTACGCCCTGGACAAACCGCCCGCATGGCGCGGCGAAGGCTTGGATAAGGTGGCGCTGCTGCACCTGACGCCCGGCCTGGATGGCGTCTCGAAAGCCTGCAACGAGGCGGCGCGCGGGATGCTGCCGGAGGTGCCGACCATCTGTGTCGGCCAGCCGCATGCGCTCGACGCGTCGCGCTGCCCGGAAGGCAAGGCGGTCCTCTGGCTGCAACTGCCCGAGGCGCCTCGCCACATCAAGGGCGACGCCGCCGGCAAGCTGCAGGCACCAGCGGACGGGCAATGGACCGATGTGCTGCGCGAAGCCTATGCCGATCGCGCTGAAGCGATCCTCGCCAGCCATATCGAGGGCTTCAAGGACAGCGTCATTGCGCGGCGCGCCTATTCGCCGGCCGATCTCGAGGCGATGAACATCAATCTGGTCGGCGGCGATCCCTATGGCGGTTCCTCGACCATCGACCAGTCCTTCCTTTGGCGGCCGTTCAAGACCAGCCGCAACCATCAGACCGGCATCAAGGGCCTCTACCATATCGGCGCCTCGACCCACCCGGGCGCGGGCCTTGGCGGCGGTTCCGGCTTTCTCCTGGCGGGGAGGCTGTGATGGAAGAGAAGGTCACTGAGAAGCGCCAGCGCATTTCGACCCTGGGGCAGATCGGCCTGCAGCAATTCGCGCCCTATCTGATGAACCGCATCATGGGCCGCTACAACGCCACCCTGCGCGACGATTTTCGCAAGCAAGGCCTGACCATTCCGCAGGTCCGCACGCTGGCCGTGCTGTCGGTCACCGACGGCATCACCGTCAACGACCTCTCGGTCTATACGGTCATCGAGCAGTCGACCTTGAGCCGGACGCTCGACTCACTCGAGGGCCAGGGCCTGGTACGGCGCGAACAGGGCGTCACCGACAGCCGCATCCGCCACGTGTTCCTGACCGACGACGGCCGCGCCGAGTTCGCGCGCGCCTGGCCGGCCATGCATGACGCGTTCGAGGCGATGTTCGACGATATCGACGACGCTGAATATTCCGCACTCATCGCCACGCTTTTGAAGATGCTGAAGAACATTCGCAAGCACGACATCTAACATGACCCCGAAAAGTGGATCCCGGTTTTCGAAAGAGGTCATGCTCAAGCAGATAGACCTACGCGCCGCCAGCCTCAGGCGGTAACGGAAGGAGAAAAAATGGCCGAACGGTCTTTTGCCAAGGAAGTCGAAAAGCTTCGGCTCGGCGCCGGCGAGGAATTTGCCGGCGAAGGCATCCTCGCCATCACCAAGGCGCTGCTGCAATGCGGCGTCGGCTATGTCGGCGGCTATCAGGGCGCGCCGATCAGCCATCTGATGGACGTGCTGGCCGACGCGCAGGACATTCTGGGCGAGCTCGGCGTGCATTTCGAAGCCAGCGCTTCGGAAGCCACCGCCACCGCCATGCTGGCCGCCTCGGTGCATTACCCGATCCGTGGCGCCGCAACCTTCAAGTCCACCGTCGGCACCAATGTCGCCTCCGATGCGCTGGCCAATCTCGCCTCCGGCGGCGTCACTGGCGGCGCGCTGATCATTGTCGGCGAGGACTATGGCGAGGGCTCCTCGATCATGCAGGAGCGCAGCCATGCCTTCGCCATGAAAAGCCAGGTCTGGCTGCTCGATCCGCGACCCAACCTGCCCTCCATCGTCAAGGCGGTGGAGGATGGTTTCGAACTGTCCGAGATTTCCAACACGCCGGTCATGCTGCAGGTGCGCATCCGCTGCTGCCACGTCCATGGCCATTTCATCGCCAAGGACAACAAGCGGCCGCCGATGACGGTCGCCGATGCGCTCGACGCGCCGCGCCGCGACACCGGCCGCATCGTGCTGCCGCCCGCCTCCTTCCTGCATGAAAAGGAGAAGGTGCAGAAGCGCTGGCCGGCGGCGGTCGACTTCATCGCCAAGAACAAGATCAACGAGTTCTTCGGCTCGGATCATGGTTCGGTCGGCATCGTCCTGCAGGGCGGCATGTACAATTCGGTCATCCGCGCGCTGCAGCGGCTCGGCCTTGCCGACATTTATGGCGACACCGACGTGCCGCTCTATGTGCTCAACGCCGTCTATCCGCTGATCGATGACGAGTTCCTGTCATTCTGCGAGGGCAAGCAGGCGGTGCTGGTCGTCGAGGAAGGCCAGCCCAACTACATCGAACAGGCCTTTGCTTCGATGCTGCACAAGGCCGGTCGCGGCACCAGGCTGGTCGGCAAGGAGTACCTGCCGATGGCCGGCGAATACACCGGCCAGGTCATGCTTGACGGCATCGGCGCCTTCCTGCGCGCCGAGGCGCCGCATCTTCTGCCCGGCGAAGTGCGCGCGCCCAACAAGGTCGGTGACGGCGTCGACGCAGCCGATCTGATCAATGTCGTGCCGGGCCGTCCGCCGGGCTTCTGCATAGGCTGCCCGGAACGGCCGATCTTTGCCGCGACAAAACTGGTCGAGCAGGAACTCGGCAAGCACCATATCGCATCCGACATCGGCTGCCATTTGTTCTCGATCATGCCGCCTTTCGAACTCGGCGCCACCACCATGGGCTATGGCCTGGGCCCGGCCTCCGCCTCAGCCTTCAATTCGCCTGATGCCAAGCGCCGCTCGATCTCCTTCGTCGGCGACGGCGGCTTCTGGCACAACGGCCTGACCTCTTCGATCGGCAATGCGGTTTTCAACAAGAACGACGGCGTCATCGTCATCGTCGACAATTTTTATTCGGCGGCCACGGGTGGGCAGGACATCCTGTCATCGCGCGCCGGCAACAAGACCAAGTCGACGAAGCATCCGATCACCGAGGCGGTGAAAGGCATGGGCGTCAAATGGCTGCGCCATGTCGACCGCACCTATGACGTGACCAAGATGCAGGACACGCTGCGTGAGGCGCTGACGACGGACGAGAAAGGGCCGAAGGTCATCGTCGCCTCGTCCGAATGCATGCTCAACCGGCAGCGCCGCGAAAAGCCGCTGGTCGACAAGGCGATCAAGGGCGGGACCCGTGTCGTGAAACCGAAATTCGGCGTCGATGAGGACATCTGCACGGGCGACCATGCCTGCATGCGGCTGTCCGGCTGTCCCTCGCTGTCGGTCAAGTCAACAGACGATCCGCTGCGCGACGATCCGGTCGCTCATATCGACCAGAGCTGCGTTGGCTGCGGCAATTGTGGCGAGGTCGCCGATGCGGCGGTGCTCTGCCCATCCTTCTAC